>CANARN010000085.1 GCA_947364045.1 uncultured Clostridia bacterium | reverse complement strand
ATAATTCCTCACCCGTAATCTCTGCCGCCTGCGGCAATTCAGATATTTTCATTTGTTAGTGCCTCCTTAATATTTTTGATTTCCTCTTTAAGCGCCGCTATTTCATCTGCTTGGCTCTTAACTATTCCGCTGAGTTCCTGTACGGCACGGGCGATATAGCACATAAAAGGATATGTACTGATTGATTTTCCGTCGCCGCCTAAAATTTCTTCGGGCGCTTCGTCTGCCATAACGCCCATTTTAACCTTTGCGCCGCCCGAAATAATGTTGTATGAATAAAAATTCATATTTTCAATATTTTCAAGCGCAGACGGTTCAATTGGAATAATATTTTCTTTTTTCGCTCTGTCCGATATGAAGTCAGCACTTTCAATGTAAAATGTGCCGTCTCCGTTTAAATATGCTTTGTGCGTCCCACTGTACAAAACCACCTGACTGCCATTGATTTTTATTCCTTTGTTATCTGCGTTTAATTGAAATTCAGCAACATTAGCCTTACTGTAGTTACCGCACAAACGCAAATAAGCCAGTGAACCTGTCGCATATACTTGACCGTGACCCATGTACAGGTTATCCTTTGACATATCTATTTCGCAATATTTTCCAAGCGCTACATTGTGTCCTGCAGCAGGCGACGATATAATTGCGCCTCCGCCAGAGCCGGTTTGATATGTATCAATTTCAAAGCGTTCTTTACTGCCCACGGCTTTACTTTCGTCCCGGATGGATATTCCGTTACCCCAAAAGCCGAATGACAAATCTTTATCCATCTGTGAGCGGATGCGTCCGAACATTGAAATATATCCGTCACTGTCCAATGACAGCATCGGTACTTCCAACAGTCCGAACAGCGCTTTCTTTCCGAACGAAAACGTACCGTTGTCCATATTTATCCACGATGCGCCGTTTTTACTCTTTAGCAGTCCCGATGTTATTACGTCCGCTGAAAGTGTATAGGCATAAATTGCATTGAGTATAGCATTTCCGTTTTTATCGAAACCGTATTTCCATACGGTTGCATCGCCGTTCCATCCTGTGTTAGTCCAGGCAAAACCGTTTGCGCCGTATGTGTAAACTATTTTACTGTCTGACAAATTCGGCTTATTATGATAATAAACTATATCTCCGCCGTTCTCATCCTTGATAACTGTCTGATACAGTCCCATTGACCCTGCAATTGCGCCGTTAAACATTAAAAGAGCTAACTGCCGTTTATCCATTTCGCTTGTCAAACTGTTTTCTGTTTCAACAATCTGTTTTGCAAGACGGCTGAGGCGCTTTGAAATATTCATTTTGCTGTTCTTATTCTGCTTCGGAAGAGCCTGCGCTTCATAGGTTTCGGAAAAGGCGCCGTTATACTTCCAATTTTTTTGCGAAACATACAGCTTATGCTTACCGTATTCGTCATAATGCTCGGGATTGTACGGTTCTTTATTATCAATAACCGTCACTATATCGCCCACTTGAATTGAGGGGTCACCGCCGAGCCTGTCCCAAACAGAAGGAATGTACAGCGTATCTTTAACCCGTGCGTAAACAGCGGCGGCAGTTTCTTCGGGAAAAGCCTCTGCTATCGGGTTATCAATTATTTCAAGCAAATATTCTTCCGTACCGACAAGAGCCTTGTTTTCTTCTCCGCTGACTACGGAAACACCTGTAACCTTAACGGGATTGCCGTCTGTTGTAAATGTGTTGCCGTTAAGCACAATAGCCTTTTTAGACCAATCCTCACGAAGTTTAATTCCGCTTTCGGTAAACCATTTCAATTCAAGCTCACCGTCATAATTAAATATTGCAAAGTTTCCTGTTGCCTCTGCAATAAGGCTTATTACCTGCCGAAGAGAATAACCTTCAAAAATTGAATCGTCAATTACTGTGCCAAGGAACGGCAATTCATCAACAGTATTTGCAAATGAGGAATACAGCCTGTTTGCAATATTTGTACAAATTTCATACAGGGAGCACGGCATTTTTAATGGTGAATACGGAATATCCGACGCATCATCCATTCTGTCGCTGCAATCAAGCTTTAAATCAGTACCCGAGACTATTATGTTTCTTGTAAAGAATTTCCCTATATTTACATAGTCAATAACATTTCCGTCAGAATCGTATAATGAAATTCTTGGCATTAAAGTAGCACTCGACAACTCATTTTTATTAAATTTCGCATCTTTGCGTATTCTGACAGAAAACATTGTTGCTGCGGCAGAGCCTATTTTAAAACCGCCTGTGCCGAATGCGCTTTCGTCAAAATCCGCCTCGAATATATCTTCAGGCATAATGCTGACACCGCTTTGACTGTTTTCACATTCAAGGGGAAGGTTATCCTCTGCATAAAGAGTTCCGCCGTTTTCACACTCAAGATTTATACTTGAATCCTCCGAAAACTCCGCAATGATTTTTATACTGAAATTCTGTGGCAGGCTTTGCACCGCCGTTTTATATTCTGCGGTTGTATTGTACATATACTTTCACCTCATTTCTGAATAATGTTAAGAGGAAATGACTTGTATATAATCTCTCCGTTTTTGCTCTCGCAAACAGGTACAGGCTGACGGTCACCGGGATAAAAACGGCCGTTCTTGGTTTTTCCGTCTGAAAAGTCCCGAAAAACAACAAGTGCATCGAAATTTG
>CANARN010000084.1 GCA_947364045.1 uncultured Clostridia bacterium | reverse complement strand
GCGCGCTTGACTGGGGGTCAAGAGGCCGTGAGTTCAAGTCTCGCCACTCGGACCAGACTGAGTCTGGACGCAATTCGCGTTCGGACTCTTTTCTTTTTTGGTAATTAGCAGCACGCGTTAAAGATACATATTTTTTCTATCCAACAGACAGTTTAAAGCCTCGACACGCAATTCGTGTATCGAGGCTTTCTTTTTCAGTAAATCTTATACGCTCGCGCCAAAAGATACATCTTTTTTCGTACCCACAGACAAAACAGACATAATAAAAGCAATTGAGCAGTTACAAACCAAATTGAACGAATAAAAAAAGTCTGTCGGTTGACCGTCCAAAGCTGACCGACAGACGAAACTAAAAAGGGACGGGCGGAAAGCCTACCGCCGTCCGTTCCCTATTTAATTATATAGGTAGGAATAAAAAAGTCAAGCCTTTTTCTATCGGGTAAAAACTCGACACACCGAACAAAGCATACACTGCAATTGTTAAAAATTTATAAGTTGATTGTCATATTTCATTACATTTTCGGACATTAAAAAATGAAAATGCAAGTCAAATGCAAGTCAAATAGTTATCACTGTTTTTCACATAGAAAACCGACGGACGCTTTTCAACAATTATTTTTCATCGACTGACATTAAAACAATTGCTCTGTTATAATCGACACCTCTGACATAAATCGGGATACCGACATTCATAAGGTATGCCCCGCCCTTTTTATATTCTGTGCCGTCGAGTGCAAAGCTGTAAGTTTTTTTCATATCAAGTCCGGCAAAATGCAAATTGAATTTCTTTTTGTAAAATCTTGTGCCGTTTGCCGCGATAAAAATGACGCTTTTATTCTTATCTGCGCTTACATATTCATTGCACAGAACCTCGTCCTTTTCAATATCAAGGATTCTGTATAAATCTCCGAACTGTACGGTATTGCGGATAGATTTATAAAACGCTGTATTCCGTTTGCAGATTTCCAAATCTTCAGCAGAATATTTTATCAGATTACCGCCTATGCCCAAAGCCCCCTGCATAGCAATATTAAATCTGAAATCAAGTGAACAGGGCTTGTTAATGCCTTCAATATCAGTAACCCATGCGCGCATTGTCTTAATAGGATGTAAAAGAGAATAGCCCTTTTGAATGGTCATTCTGTCAATGCCGTCCGTATTGTCACTGGTCCACACCTGGTCATAATGGCTGATTGCACCCAGGTCGCATCTGCCTCCTCCTGACGCACAGCTTTCAAACTGCACGTGCGGGTACCGTTCCTTTAACCTGTCAACAATGCTGTAAACCGCCATGGTATGAAGATAAGAATACATTTGCGGATCATCTAAATTTTCCGCGCCTGTTTGCGAAAACGGACGGTTCATATCCCATTTAATATACTTAATATTGTGATTTTTCAAAAGCTCGTCAAGGCAGTTAAAAATATATTCCTGCACATCCGCGCGGGTCATATTCAGCACCAGCTGATTTCGCAGTTCATCTGCATTTCGGTGATCGTAATGGTACGCCCAATCAGGATGGCTGCGGTACAAATCGCTGTCCGGATTCACCATTTCAGGCTCTACCCATATGCCGAAATCCATACCGAGCGCATTTACATTTTCAATCAACTCATCAAGACCGTTCGGGAATTTTTCAGGATTTACAAACCAATCGCCGAGTCCTGCGCAATCGTTATTACGCTTGCCGAACCACCCGTCATCCATAACAAACAGCTCCACACCCATTTCTGCGGCAATTTTTGCAAGCTCTGTCTGGTGTGCCGAATTAACGTCAAAGCCCGTCGCTTCCCAAGAATTGTAAAGAACGGGCAGCGGTTTGTCATTAAACTGCTTCGGCATAAGAACATCTACACAAAATCGGTTCATATTTCTTGACATTTCACCGAAGCCGTTTGCTCTTCCGCAGTAAACCGGCGGCGTATCAAACGTTTCATCAGGCGTTAATGTATGTGAAAAATCAAAATCGTTCATACCTATTGAAATTCTTGTTACGGAATAATTATCACGGCTTGCGCTGACCTTAAAATTCCCGCTGTAAGCAAGAGAGGCGAAATATACTTCACCGCTGTTTTCGTCCGCATTCCGATGGGCAATAAAATAGGGAGACTGATTATGGTTCGACGCACCGCGGCGGCTTTCATAAACAAGACTTCCGCCGTCCAAAACAGTTTCGGTCTGCAAAAACTCACCGCCCCACGCGCCGTTGGTATTTTTAAATGTATACGGCTCAACTGACGGTAAAGAAAATTCTGCGCTGAAAATTCTGTCAAATACAATGTTATCGTTTCCGGTATTTTTCAGTGTGACATATCTTTTTATTATGTCATAATCCTCATATACCTCATAGTTCAACGTAATCCAAAGCGGATAAAAATCATCCTTGAAATTCACACACAGCGTATTGCCGTTAATGCTGTAATTTTCAAAATGCATACTTATTTCGCGGCAGCCGTCTGCGAATTTGGCTTTGATGTCACATTCGCGGTACATTGTTGAACCGAATGGTGTTATTTCCTGCCTGTATTCGTCAAGCATTGAATTATTAGAATTTTCTCCGTTTATATCAGTGAATTCATAATCTTTAATACTGCACTTGCCGCCCCAGTGAATATGCCTGTTATACCCTGTTTTGTCAATGCCGAAAACATAATGGGTATTATTTGTTTCAAGAACAAAAATTTTATTTTTTTCAATATAGTTAATCATGGCTATCTCCGATATTTTCTTTATAATGATTATTGATTTTAAATATATCATAGTTTATAATAAAAATTAGTGGGAAAAATCACACGAAAGGTTGGAAATATTACTGTGTATGAAAATATAAAGCTTATACCATATAACAGCAATGCGCCCTTCGGCATAAGGTTTGTGGGCGAAACATTATGTGATGACGAATATTTTATAAAAAGGAACAACAGCGACCTTGCCGCATTTGAATATATAGTTGACGGTACGGGAACTCTTGAAATTAACGGAAAAACATATCATCCGTCAAAGGGAGATATGTTCTTTTTGGCAGAGGGCAGTAAACATTCTTATTATTCTCAAAAGGAAAACGGCTGGCATAAATATTTTATAAGCTTTTACGGCGATGTTGCCGACGCTTTTATAAAAAATTACCTGGATGACGGTGTG
>CANARN010000083.1 GCA_947364045.1 uncultured Clostridia bacterium | reverse complement strand
TAAAAGACGAACTTAGTAATATTGAGGGATATCAACTTGGGCTTACAACTTTAAATGATAAATATAAAATTCCCGAAGTATCTGATAATCTAGAAGTCGTTGGCTATGTTGAAAGTCGCAAAAAAAGACGCCTTTACCATGTTTAGGTGTTTTTTTTATGTAAAGAGAGTGGAAAATTATTGACAATTGCACGCAATAGTAAAAAGATTCATACTCCGCCCCCTCTTTATAATTTATTCAGTTTTTATAATTACTTTATTTCGTCAGATTCAATAATTTCAATTTTGCCGGCAATTATTTCATCAAGAGCCAAGCTTACAGGTTTTTCTTCAAGAATTATGCCGTCTTCTTCAGCTTCAGCGGCAATCTCTCGCGCTCTTTTTGCAGTTGCAGCAACAAGAGAATATCTGCTTTCGTACTTTTCAAGAACATTTGTTAAATCGGGATTAAACATTTTTTATTACCTCGCTTATTTTTTTATTCATTCTTTTATATGTAAAATTCAATGCTTTAATTATATTTAAAACATTGTTTGATGCCTCGTCAATGTTGTCATTTATAACGACAAAATCATAATCTGCACTGCGCAGAATTTCATTTTTGGCAATTTCAAGCCGTCTTTTTATATCCTGCTCATCCTCTGTTCCTCTTCCTCTGATTCTATCCTCTAAAATCTGCATTGATGGCGGTAAAAGGAAAATTGAAAGCGCCTCAGGATACAACTCGCGTATTTTTTGAGCTCCCTTTACCTCAATTTTTAAAATTACAGTTTTCCCTTCTTTAAGCCATTTGTCAACAGGAGCCTTAGGAGTACCGTAAATATTCTCACCGTACTGAGCATATTCAAGCACCTGACCGTCTTTAACCATCTTTAAAAATTCGTCTTTTGTAATGAAATAATAATCTTCTCCGTCAATTTCACCCGAGCGTTTTTCACGGGTAGTAAGAGAAACAGAGCGCTGAAGATAATCATCCTTACTCAGAATTATGTCCAATACCGTGTCTTTGCCCACACCGGACGGACCTGAAAAAAGTACAAGCATTCCTTCTCTATTCTGCATAACTCTCATCCCCCTCTGAAATATCTCCCGAACGGTTTAATATTGTTTCAGGCTTTAAGTAAGATGAAACAATATGGTCGCTGTCCATAACTATAACCGAATGAGTTTTACGCCCCTGTGTTGCATCTATAAGCATATTATTTTCCTTTGCTTTTGCAATAATTCGCTTTGACGGAGCAGAATCTATGGAAATAACTGCGATTACACGGTCTGCATTTATTGCATTTCCGAAGCCTACATTTATAAGTTTCATAAAACCGACCAAGCGATACAGCGCTGCAAAAAATATATTATACTTTAATTATACGCCGTACCGTTCCTTTCTGTATTTTTCCAAACTTCACTCATTCAATATTTTGAATTTGCTCTCTAATCTTTTCAATTTCAGCCTTAATATCAATAACGCATCCGGCAATCTCTACATCCTGAGCCTTTGAGCCTATGGTATTTGCTTCCCTGTTCATTTCCTGAACAAGAAAATCAATTTTTCTGCCTATCGGCTCACTGCAATTCATAAATACGGAAAGCTGCGATATATGGCTTCTTAAACGAACTGTTTCCTCGGCAACAGCCACTTTATCGGCAAAAATGGCGCATTCCGTCGCAACTCTTTGCTCATCAATATGAATATCCGAAAGAAACTCATTAAGTCTTTCCAAAAGCTTAGCATTGTACTCTTTAACTGTTTCGGGTGAACGCTGTTCGATAAAAGCAACCTTTGAAAGAATAAAATTTGCTCTTGAGAGAACGTCGTCACGCATTTTTTCGCCTTCTGTTTCACGCATAGCGATAAATTTTTCTACAGCAATTTTCGCGACCTCGCTGACACTTTTCCAAACTTCATCTTCATCTACTGCTTTTTTTCGTACGGAAAAAATATCGGAATTTTTAACAAGGGCGCTGAATATATAAGAATCCTTAACCCCGAGGTCAAATTCATCGGCCATCTCATTATATGCTTTTAAATATTCCTCAGCCAATTTCTTGTCTAAAACTACTTCGCTTTCTGTTTCGCCGATGTTTTCAATCGAAACATAACACTCAATTTTTCCTCTCGAAACAAAAGAACCGATTAAATTTTTCAGCTTGTCCTCAATAAAGCCGTAACTTCTCGGAACACGCGCCGAAAACTCAAAATACCTATGGTTAACGCTTTTCAGCTCAACCGTAATATTATATGAACCGACAGTTTCCTGTGCCCTGCCGTAGCCAGTCATACTTTTAATCATATTTTTCAACTCCTCAGTGCTTACAGCAGCTTCCCTTTAAAAGCGTAGGAATCTCACCGCTGTAAACTCCGTTTGTTGCTTCAAAGCCCAAAAGCAACAAAACATTTTCTATACGCAAATCCTCGCAGTACGCCATATAAGCGCTGCGATTAGCGCAAAAGTTTAAAGCAGCACGAATAAAGCCTTCAACTAACAGTGCATCGGAAATGTCACACTCCAAAGAAGAAATATAGCATTTCGTATCACTAATCTTCATAAAAATCTTGCCTGCGTTTTCCCCGCTTTGCTTTAAACCGATATAACCGCCGTAAATATAACTACCGTCAAATTTTTCGTTGGTAAAAAGTTTTTTCAATTCGTCCAAATCCGTAATCGGCTTATAATATATCATAAACTATCATTTCTTTCTGTCTAATGCCGCCGACGTCATAAGCTTGTGTACCTCTTCATCGGTAAGATTACGCCAATCACCTGTTTTGAGCATTCCCAGCTTAACAGAGCCAATCTGAGTCCTTTTCAGCCTTGCAACCTCAAGACCCAAGGCTTCGCACATTTTTCTGATTTGGCGGTTTCTGCCCTCATAAATAATAATTTCAATTACAACTCTGCCTTCAGAACGGTCAAGAATTCGGACTTCAGACGGCATTGTCATTCTGCCGTCAATTTCAATTCCGGTAGCAAGCGCCGTAATTTGTTCCTCGTTTATGGACGGTCTTATCGTAACCCTGTAGGTTTTCGGAACATGCTTCGTTGGGTGAGTCATTGCATTTGCAAATTCACCGTCGTCTGTCATTAAAAGAAGTCCTTCTGAATCACGGTCAAGTCTTCCGACAGGATAAATTCTTGTGCCAACATTCTCAACTAATTCAGCAACACATTTTCTGCCCATTTCATCGCTAAGTGTTGTAATATACCCGCGCGGCTTATGAAGCATAATAT
>CANARN010000082.1 GCA_947364045.1 uncultured Clostridia bacterium | reverse complement strand
ATCGCGTACATCTGCGTCCAGCCCTGTATGACTTTTAAGTTCGGGAATATAAAACGGATTCGGCAGACATCTTACATCGAAAACAAGGTCCGAATCTGTCGGAATACCGTATTTAAAACCGAATGAAACAACATTTATTTTTATTGAATCGATGATGTTATCAAGGAAAAGCTCTGAAACACGCTCTTTAAAAAGAGAATTTGTCATAAGCGACGTATCAATTACAAAATCAGAAATATTACGCGCTTTTTTGAGCATTTCACGTTCGTTTTTAATTATTTCCTGAAGCTCTTTCGGATTATTACTGTTTTGAAGCGGATGTTTACGTCTTGTTTCCTGATAACGCCTTACCAAACAATCGTTATTTGCGTCAATAAACAAAATCTTATAGTCTATTTCCATAGTCTTCAGCTCTTCAAGCGCATTGAAAAGACTCGAAAACGAATCGCCCAAGCGAATATCAGCGCCGAAAGCAATTTTCTCCCTCGTTTCTGTCGAATCCGCAAGAATTCTGACAAAAGTCGGAATAAGCTGAGGCGTCATATTATCAACACAAAAAAAACCGATATCCTCTAATGTATCAATAGCGCGTGACTTACCTGCGCCGGACATACCTGTTACAATAACAAGCTGCATAATCCTTTCCTTTCTACATCCTAATATTTATTTACCTATTATTTTTACTTCCGGTTCAAGACGGACGCCGTGTTTTTCAAAAACTTCATCCTGAACAAATTTAATTAAATTCAATATATCACAAGCAGACGCCTTATCTTTATTGATAATAAATCCTGCATGCTTCTCACTTACCTGCGCTCCGCCTATACATTTACCCTTTAAGCCGCAATCCTCAATCAACGCTCCTGCAAAATAGCCATCAGGTCTTTTAAAGGTACTGCCGGCGCTGGGAAACTCAATAGGCTGTTTTTCTTTTCGTTTAGACAAAAGCTCATTCATTTTTGCTTTTATATCGGAACAATTGCCTTTTTTCAGCACAATTTTTGCGCCGGTTATAACAAATCCGTTGTCAGTGTATGCACTGTGTCGGTAGGCGAGGTCTAAATTTTCTTTTGTAAGCTCTCCAGCTTCACCGTTCAAATCAATGTGTGAAACAGAATAAAGGACACCCTTCATCTCCCCGCCGTATGCGCCCGCATTCATATAAACAGCTCCGCCGAGCGTTCCGGGTATACCGTAGGCAAATTCAAGACCTGTAAGCGAATGTTCAAGAGCAAACATACAAATCGATTTCAAGCTTGCCCCCGCCTCCGCAAAAATTGTGTTTTCATCTGTAAGAGTAATTTGGGAAACATCCGAGCCTAAACGTATCACAATTCCGTCAATTCCCCCGTCACGTACCAAAACATTTGAACCGTTGCCCAAAACAAAAAAAGGAACGCAGCCCTCTTTACAGGCTTTAATTATTTTTCGCAAACAGGAAACGCTGTTTACGTTTATAAGAGCTTCGGCATTTCCGCCCGTCTTAAAGCTGGTATATTTGCTCATCGGAGCATTATATTCAATTTCTGCTCCAAGCTCTTTCGCCAAAGAAACAACCGTTTCGTACACTGAAAAATCTCCTTAACAGTAAAATATTTATAAAATTACAGTTTTGCAGCAGATGTGTGTTTAAAATACAGTCCGTTTGTATTTTTTACATTTATCCGTTATATATTAATAATTCTGCCAAATGTCAATTTCCTGAGCATTCGGCTGATAATCGTCATCCATTCCGAGATGATGCAGAAGCTCACGGGCGGCATTATAGCCCATTTTCTTCTGACGGTTGTTCATAGCTGCGCACTCAATAATAATTGCAAGGTTTCTGCCCGGTTTTACCGGAACTACTGTTAAAGGTACCTTAATGTCCATAATATCAATATATTCGTTGTCAAGACCCATTCTGTCATACACTTTATCAGGGTCCCAAGGCTCCAACTGAACCACCATATTGATTTTCTCGGTAAGCTTTACAGCGCCCATACCGAAAAGACGTCTTGCATTTATTATTCCTATGCCGCGAAGCTCAATAAAATGACGTATATTGTCAGGAGCAGAGCCAACAAGGGTCTTTGCAGAGGCTTTACGGATTTCAACTGCATCATCTGCAATAAGTCTGTGACCTCTTTTAATAAGTTCAACGGCTGTTTCGCTTTTACCAACACCACTATCGCCGACAATAAGCACACCTTCGCCGTAAACCTCGACCAAAACGCCGTGGCGGGTAATACGCTCAGCAAGCTGTGTGCCGAGGAAATAAATGAGAGTAGCCATACAGCTTGAGGTTGATTCAGCAGTGCGCAGAACTGGCACTCTGTATTTTTCGGCAAGCTGTAAAAAGCCGTCGGGAACATCAAAATTACGTGTAATAATGATTACGGGCGGTTTTTGGCTTGTGAGCGCCTCAATTCTTTCAAGCATTTTTTCTTTCGGAAGGCTTTTTATGTATTCCATTTCCGAAAGACCAATAAACTGAACACGTGCAGGGTCAAAATGAGCATCGTGGTCTGTCAGCAAAAGTCCGGGTCTGTTAACCTCTTGTGACTCTATGAAAATATCGGATGCGTCGCATGGCAAATACATAGTTTCATAACCGTGCTCACTGATAATTTTTTGTAGCGAAACGGAATATTTTGACGCCAAAGCGCATACCTCCCTTTTATAAACATAGTTTTATTTATTATACTACAAGCTATGTATTTTTCCAATACCTTTTTCAAAAAAACATAAAAAACATTACAGAAATATGCTTAACCGAATAGTGTCATTGATGTTAGATTTTATTAATATAGTTTAGACCCGACGGAGTATTCCCCGTCGGGCCTTTTTTGCAGACTTATGATTTACCGAACAAACGGTAAACAATATAATCCTGATTTATTAAATAAAATCGGATTCTTATTTCATATTGTCTTCATAAGACTTGATCATCTTTTTGACCATCTGTCCGCCGACAGAACCTGCCTGCTTAGATGTGAGGTCGCCGTTATAGCCGTTCTTAAGGTTAACGCCTACTTCAGAAGCTGCCTCCATCTTGAATTTATTGAGAGCCTCACGTGCTTCGGGCACCATGCTCTTTGAATTCTTAGCCATTTAATTTACACCCCTCTTTTAAATATTCTTTGCGTTTGCAATAATAGTTTGAACAAAAACACAAAATATATTATTGGTAATTTTTACTTTCCAAAATCCCGCAAACTTTTAAATTCATACCCTTGCGCCCGTGCTTCGTCAATGATTTTCGCCATTGCTCCCGCATTATCGGAAGAAACGCTGTGAAGAAGAATGACCGCACCCGGGTGAAGCCTTGAAATTACCTTTTCGTAAGCGTAGTCTGCGCCTTTCTGTGCATTTGTATCCCAGTCAGCGTATGACAGCGACCAGAATACGCTTGA
>CANARN010000081.1 GCA_947364045.1 uncultured Clostridia bacterium | reverse complement strand
CGTCTTAGCCGTTGTATTGGCGGTTTTCACCATATTATTTGCCGTTTTAACGGAGTTCTGAATAGATTTAAGACTGTTTTTGATAGTGCTTTTTGAGGACTTAATAGTAGGCTTCACAGCCTTAATGCTGTCTTTGGCAGTTTGCATTGCCTGCTTAGACTTTATAACAGAACGGTAGGCTTTATACGGAGAGCTAACGGTTGCAGATATTGCTTTACCGCCGAGCTTTGCAGATTTTTTAAATGCCAATTCTTCGGCATACTGCAAAACTTCGGCAGGGGCTTTATCGGGTGATACCGTGTCCTGAGCATCTTGTGTGCGGTCAAAGGCGGTTTTTATATCCTTTCCCGAACGGACGGAACGGTCAAGCACCTTGACCGTTCCTTTTAATGTTTTTATAGTACCTTTTCTTACAGAATGGGTTTTAATATCTTTTGCCATAGCACTCGCCCTATACAGTGTAAATTGCTTCGTCAGGCTTAGTGGTAAGCAGTTTGTATATTAAAGAAGTGTCAGGAATATCGTTTTCAAAAGGAATAAAATTCTTTCCGAATTTAATAAGCCCTGCACCTTCTTTTGGATATGCTATATATTCCTGCAAACTTTCGCTTATATGAAGTATTTCGGATAACAGTTCACTATCCATCTCCGCTTGTTCCAACATTATAACCAACTCGCTTGTATTGACAATCGTTCTTCCGTTAGGGCTTCGCAGGAAATCTTCTACATTTTGAGTGATACCCATAAAATCACAGCCGTATTTTCTTGCACGTTTCCACGATGTATAGAAAAAATTTTCTGTGTATTCATTCAAAAGGAATAGATACATCTCATCAACATCAATACTTGTAGACACTCCTTTTGAACGGTTATTTATCATACGGTTCTGAATGTGGTCAAAGAGAACGAGCATAGCAATTTTTTTGAGATTATCACTAAGTTCGTGAATGTCAAAGCAAATAATACGGTTTTTAACATCAACATTTGTTTTCTGTGCAAAAGTTGATAAACTGCCTTTTGCGTATATTTCAAGAGCAAGAGCTAATTCTTTAGCTGCCTTTTCGGGCTGAGAAATAAGACAGTTATGAAAATCCAATAATGTAGGTGCATCGCCTACGCAACCGTCTGTAACATAATCTCTTAATATAAGCTCGGTACAACGGTCAATTATAGATTTCTGCGCAGGGGAAAGAATAACGGGGGACATTATCTGTTCGCACAGTGAAACCATAAAGTCAGCTTTAATAGCAATGGGGTCATCATCTTTTTCATAACCTGTTTGTAAATCAAGTGCGTTGATATGTGTTTTACTGTTCTGTGAAAGAACAATCACCTCGCCGCCGAGAGTTTTAACAAGGGGAGCATATTCACGTTCAGGGTCAATTATGATTATTTCGTGATTGTCCTCTGCCGATGCTAATATTTTGCTTAGAAGTATCCATTTAGCTGCAAACGATTTGCCGCCGCCGGGTTTGCCGAGCAGCAGACTATTCTGTGACTTATGATTTTTAGGATTGAGTATTATAAGATTTTTTGAAAGCTGATTCTGACCGATGCAAAATCCGTTAGGCTCTTGAATTTCGCTTGTCTTAAACGGCATAAAGCCTGCAACGCCCTCGGTTGTAAATGTCATAATATCTTCGATACGGCGGACACCGAGAGGAAGAACGGTATTAAGTCCGTCCAACTGCTGAAAACGCAAAGTTTCCATTTTGCACTGCGCCGTTCTTGCAGATGTCAAAAGGCTGTCTGTATCCTCATCAAGCTGTCCCTTACTGTCTGCAAAATGCACCATTGTAACCACCGCATACATAAGATGTTGGTCACGTTCCGTCAGGTCTGTAAGATATTCCTGCGCCTGTTCACGCTGTTGTTTCATATCGTAAGGCGGTTCAGCTGCAAAGTTTTTGTTATTATAGGCTTTTTGATAATAACGTGCGATATTCTGTTCAACATTCGCCGCACGGTTTTCCGCTTCCCTGACAGCTTCGTCCATAGGTACGGGGATTATATCCAATGACCATATCAAGCGTTCATCAAGGTCGCAAAGGTCTGATACAATGGAATCTCTTAAGAATGTGGGATAACTGTGCAAAACAAGCGCTCTGCCGAAAGTTTTGCCCATTTTGAAATAGTCGGTCTTAAATTCAAGGCTTTCGGGAGCGATATAGTTTTTGGCAGATGAGCCTTTCAGTATAGTATCGTTTAAATCAAATTCAGGCTCATTGTCCTTATCGCTTCTGTAAATACTGCGCAACAGCTCCAAACGTTCTTTTCCGTTAAGCTGATGACAGGCACTGCCGAGCTCATGTAGCAATGATTTTAAATTTGAGTAAGTACGGATAAAGAAACTTTTTGCCGCTTCATAGTCCTTTTTATTTACAGAAATTGTGAAATATACCTCTTGTATCATTCCATTGCCCTGGGCGAGCTTCTGTCTGATGATTTTGTTGTAATCTTCCTGAAGTTCTGCAAATTGCGGATTTTTGCTGTGCATAAAGAATTTGTCAGCTGTCATTGAGTTGATTTTATGCTTAATAACATTGAGTTTTGCCGTTGCACCGGGGTCAATGGAATTAAGCACCGCCGACCAAGCGAAAAATACACGTTTCTGCATTTCTTCCGATAAATTGAGATATGAAATATCCCGTATCTGAAACGTAGCTGAGTATTTGTTGTTATACTTTTTACCACTCTGAACAAGAAATATGCCGTCCTCGTAAAATTGTTCAAGAGGGATAGAGTTTTGTACGGTTTTAATAGCTTTAAGCGCTTGCTTATCATTAGCACGTACCGTTTTAAGTGTTTTAATCATTTTTGTGAGCCTCCTTTATTTCTGCTTCTTCTATTTTAGCTTTGTCCCTCTGATAAAAATCATTTTCCAAGCGTGAAACTAAAACTTGAGGACACAGAAAGAATTGCCGTATCCATACACATATAAGCTGTTCAAATGTTAATCCGTGATAATTATAAAAGCCGAGCGCACCCAACGGAGCTACTACAGCTAAACAAATAAATGCTGAAATATCTGTGCTAACGCCGTTTTTATATAGGGTATAATACATTCCTGCGCCGACAACCGCACCTACAGTGCTGAATAAAAGCTGTCTGCCTGTCAGTCCGAAAACTATTCTGCTCTCCATTTTCTGAAGGTCTTTATTTAATTTAATATCCAAAAGTATTCACTCCTTTATAAACTGAAAAACTCTTTTACCATACGGTCTGAGCCTTTAACCATAATCACCAATATCAGCATTTGCATAACCACATCAAACACATAGTCAAAAACTATAGCACCTGCGGTAGTTGCGCCTGATGATGTGGGCGATACGGCGAATGCCGAGAATATTAAGCAAGCGACTATAATAATTACTCCGCGAAGACATTCGCCGATATATGATTTCATAAAATTATTTCCTATTGATTCCGTCTGCTCCGAAGCATAGCCTGCGAGCGGAAGCGGAGCAATGGCAGTTAACAGAAATATCTTGAAAAATCTTCCGTAAACGAGAACCATTATGATTATGCTTAAACCGCCTATAAGCCAGGAAGCTGCCACAGATGTAACAAATGCTCCGATGGACGCCCAAAGACCTGCATCCTCAAGAGCTGATTTTACATTATCTGGAACAGTAAAGGTG
>CANARN010000080.1 GCA_947364045.1 uncultured Clostridia bacterium | reverse complement strand
CAAATTTCGATGCACTTGTTGTTTTTCGGGACTTTTCAGACGGAAAAACCAAGAAAGGACGTTTTTATCCCGGTGACCGTCAGCCTGTACCTGTTTGCGAGAGTAAAAACGGTGAGATTATATACAAATCTTTTCCTCTTAACATTATTCAGAAATGAGGCGAATGTAAATGTACGGTACAACCGCAGAATATAAAACGGCGGTGCAAAGCCTGCCGCAGAATTTCAGTATAAAAATCATTGCGGAGTTTTCGGAGACTTCAAGTATAAATCTTGAATGTGAAAACGGCGGAACTCTTTATACAGAAGATAACCTTCCGCTTGAATGTGAAACCAGTCAAAGCGGTGTCAGCATTATGCCTGAAGATATATTCGAGGCGGATTTTGACGAAAGCGCATTCGGTACAGGCGGTTTTAAAATAGGCTCTGCCGCAGCAACAATGTTTTCTGTCAGGATACGTAAAGACGAAAAATTTAATAATAATGAGTTGTCAAGCGCTGTTTTAAAGCCGAAAATTACGTTATATGATACCGAGGGTAAGTTTGTTGAGCGCGTGAATATAGGGAATTTCTTTACAAGAAACATAATAGTCTCGGGTACCGATTTAAAGCTTGATTGCAGCGACAGAATGGATGATGCGTCGGATATTCCGTATACACCTTTAAAAATGCCGTGCTCTCTGTATGAAATATGTACAAATATTGCAAATAGACTGTATTCCTCATTTGCAAATACTGTTGATGATTTGCCGTTCCTCAGTACAGTGATTGATGATTCTGTTTTTGAGGGTTATTCTCTTCGGCAAGTAATTAGTTTAATTGCTGAAGCAACAGGGAGCTTTGCTATTTTCAATTATGACGGAGAGCTTGAATTTAAGTGGTTTACCGAAAGCGGAATTAAACTTCGTGAGGATTGGTCTAAAAAGGCTATTGTGCTGAACGGCAATACATTTACAACGGACGGCAATCCCGTTAAGGTTACAGGTGTTTCAGTAGTCAGCGGAGAAGAAAGCAAGGCTTTTGTCGGCACGGAAGAATATTTGATTGAAATAATTGATAACCCGATAGCGGAGGCTTTTCCCGAAGAAACTGCCGCCGCTGTTTACGCACGGGTTAAAGACACGCTGTACATTCCATCTGTTTGGGACAGGCTCGGCGGAGACCCGTCTATTCAGACAGGCGATATATTAACGGTTATTGATAATAAAGAGCCGTATAATCCTGAGCATTATGATGAATACGGCAAATATAAGCTGTACGTTTCTCAGAAAAACTGGAAATATAACGGCGGATTTACCGAAACCTATGAAGCGCAGGCACTTCCGAAGCAAAATAAGAACAAGGGTATGAATGTTTCAAAGCGACTCAGCCGTCTTGCAAAACAGATTGTTGAAACAGAAAACAGTTTGACAAGCGAAATGGATAAACGGCAGTTAGCTCTTTTAATGTTTAACGGCGCAATTGCAGGGTCAATGGGACTGTATCAGACAGTTATCAAGGATGAGAACGGCGGAGATATAGTTTATTATCACAATAAGCCAAATTTGTCAGACAGTAAAATAGTTTACACATACGGTGCAAACGGCTTTGCTTGGACGAATACAGGATGGAAAGGCGATGCAACCGTATGGCAATACGGATTTGACAAAAACGGAAATGCTATACTTAATGCAATTTATGCCTATACGCTTTCAGCGGATGTAATAACATCGGGACTGTTAAAGAGTAAGAACGGCGCATCGTGGATAAATATGGATGACGGCACGTTTTTATTCCGCAGTGCCAAAGCAGATGACTTTTTCCCACCCTCATACACCTATGAAAAAGCCTTGGAACTTGACAATAAAGGTATTTTAAGCGTATACGGCGTGTTGAAAAGTCTTATAGACCCGAATATATCAGTAGCAATCGGTGAGTCAGAAAATGGAAATTACGGAGCTTTTACCGTTACAGACAATGCATCAGGGTATGGTGATATTTTTTCGGTATACCCGGTAACAAGAGAAAATGAAAAAGGCGTTGTTATAACCGCTCCTTTTCTCACAAATTCAGCGAAAACGAACAGAAAGGGCATATCAATATATCCTAATGAGATAAACTTATTTAATGATAGTGCGTCCGGAAGAGCTACACTCGCATCGGGAATCAGAGAGGGTTCAACGAGTTATTCATGTATCAGTGCATATAAAAGCAATATCAATATTTCTACAGCTAACGAAAACGGAAATTTATGGTTCAATTATTATCCTGTACAAATAGGTTGTAACCCCGTATCATATAAATTCGGCAACGGTACAAACGGAGGTTATGCGAATATAATATGTGCGGATATTGAATGCAATGCTATAAAGTGTAATGCTGGGATTGGATGCAATGCCGTAAAGTGTAGTGGTGACGCAAGTTTTGGCGGCACAATAAAAATCAGCGGCAAGGCTTTTGTCGAAAAAAAGCTAAGTGTTGGAAGCCTTAATAGCGGTTACGAGGATTGTAAATTAAGCGTAATCGGCGGAGCAGTAGTTGACGGAATTAAGGTTTCTTCTGATAGAAATCTTAAAGAAAATATTGTCGAGCAAACAGCAAATAATGTGCTTGATAAATTGCAAAAATTAAAGTTTTACAGCTACGATTTTAAGGGTAAAGCGTCAAAAGCCAAGATGGCAAATAAAACTGATGATTCCAAGGTTCATATCAAATTCGGGGTAATGGCAGATGAAGCGCCTTTGGAGATTCAGTCATCCGACGGCAAAGGGATTGACCTATATTCATATATTGGTTTTGTTGCAAAATCTGTTCAGGAGCTGACGGAAACCGTTAAGGGACAGCAAAAATATATTGAGAAACTTGAAAAAGAAATTGCGGAATTGAAAAAGTAAAGGGAGAGCGTTTTGCTCTCCCTTGGTTATTTGATGCCGTATTTAGTTTTTAGATTTTCAATATCTTTTTTGTACTGATTATCAAGAGTGTTTATTTGCTCAATAGCTTTTTCTGCTGTTTTATTTTTTTTATCAACATCCGCATTGTATTCATTCATTTTGTTATATTCCGACATAAGTTCATCATAATTACTGTCTGTCTTATCGAATGGTTCCATTGTGAGGTGTTTATATGTTTGTGTTTGTTCCTCAAGAATAGAACGTTTACGATTGTATTCATTAGTTAATTTCTCATATTCTTTGAGATATTGTATTGCATTGTCGCTTGCAAGCTCGGTACTTGTTCCTTTTTCAGTAGGTTTTGTGGATTGAGTTTCGGCTGATAACGAAACAGCACTTGTTGCTGATGATGTGTTTTGCAAGGTACTGTTTTCGGTGCTTAATATACTTTCCGTGACAGATTCAGTTGTGCTGCCTGAAGAAACAGTATTGTTTAAGATAGAGTCAATCTTTTTGTTTTTGTTATGAACAACAACAGTAGACGTAACAGCAACAGTACCGCAAAGCACGGCTGAAACAGCAGAAATATATACCGATTTACTCATTTTACCCTTAAAGAATTGTGAAAACTTTTCGTTCATTTCATCACTCCTCAAGGGGATTATATAACAAAAATTATAAACAATCAAGAAAATTAAAAAATTATGGAGGTTTTATCAAATGAAAATATCTGAATTGCCGCAGGCGGCAGAGATTACGGGTGAGGAATTAT
>CANARN010000079.1 GCA_947364045.1 uncultured Clostridia bacterium | reverse complement strand
GATTCGGATTATTTGTTAATGATATGGGTCAAATGATTCGGTTTTACAGAGATGTCCTCGGTTTTGAAATCAAGGAAGATGAAAGTACGTCAAATGTATATCTGATAAAAGACGGCACTTTATTCCTGCTTTACGGACGAAAAGATTTTGAAAAAATGACTGACAGAAAATATGACTACCTCAGTAATGTAAACGGTCATTTTGAAATAGCTTTGTATGTGGATACTTTTGAAGAAGTAGATATTGAATACAGTAATGCTGTTCAAAAAGGTGCAACGCCGATATTAGCGCCTGTTACAGAGCCTTGGGGACAGAGAACCTGTTACATTGCCGACCCTGAAGGAAATCTTATTGAAATCGGCTCGTTTAATAAACCGTTTGAACGGTAAAATCAATTTTTTTCACAGATAACCTTATAAAACTCAATATGCACCTGTGGCGGAACTGGCAGACGCGCTAGATTTAGGATCTAGTATCGAGAGATGTGCAGGTTCGATTCCTGTCAGGTGCACCACAACTGCACATCTGTATTGGTACAATGCGTTATCAAGATGATGTGCAGTTTTTGTATTTTTTTATATTCAGTTTTATAAATAAGCAATGCAAAAACTGATAACTAAAAAATAAGCTAAGGAAAGTAAAATGATATACAGACTTGATGAATTTATTGAAAACTGCACAAATCCGATTACAAATCAGCCGTATGACTCTTCATGGGTTATTTGGCAGTTGACGGACTCAAATGATTATAAAATGATGGTAGGAAGTTTTAATAACTGCGCCTATACTGTCAAATACAGCCGGTTTTTCGACGGATGGGAAATGTCTGTCTGTGATTTTATTGAGTTCAGCCGAAATCAAAACAAGAATATAATTCTCGTTATCAGCGAGAAAGACTTAATTACCGCTAAGAAAAAATATCATGGACACAGCTTTGATGAGCCGATTTTACGTGACGGTGAACCTATTTACGCCGTACACAGCACATCTTTGGAAAATTGGGAGCATATTCAAAAAGACGGTTGCCTTAAGAGTTGGAATATTTTAAAAGCCGAAAATGCAATATCAGAAGAAAAGCCAATCGGAAGCATCTTAGGCGATCCGAAAGACTTCAGCGATTATATTATGTTTGGAAAAGACATCGCAGGAGAAATAGTCGTAAATTCAAAACAGCAGGGAAAAATTTCAATGGATGAAAACGCGGAATACTTAACAGGCGCAAGGCTTTACTTTGATATAAAAAAAATTGCCGCCGACGGCTTGGCGGTACGTGACGGCGCGCACCTTAAAGTTAAAGACACACTTCCCCTTTTCCCTTATTTAATTTGGACTGCAACTTGGAAAAATACAGGGCTTAAAAGCAGAATTTCAACGCCGAAAATCTTTTGTGAAAAAGCAAATCAAGCGTTTAATAAACGCTTTCCTCAATATGAATAAAAATTAAAACAGAATTGGAGGACTAAACAAAATGAATACTGTATTTCTCTTAAAGCGAGGCATTTTTAAATTCAAAATGAGAAATAAGGCTATAACAAGTATTGAAGAATACGAAAAAACTTTTGAAAGTGAAAATTATACGCCGTTAAGTATTTCTGTTAACGATAAATTTGCTGTGAAAGATTACAATGTTGATAATTTATTTAAATACAGCAAAGAATACGATATTATCAAAAAAAGCTATGATTTTCCGTATAACGAAAAACTAACTGATATTGAAAACGCTTTAAATATTATGGATTATTTAACAAAACACACGCATTATTGCGGAGCCAGTCTAAACTTTCTTCCTGATAACACTTTGGATATTTTAAAAAATTCTTTTGATAAAGAATTTTCGGGCGCGCTTAACTGCCGTTTCAAAGCAATCGCTTTAACCGATATTTTAATAGCTTACGGAATAAAAGCATTGCCGATATGTCTTCGCTCAGAAGAAAACGGAGTACATTTTGCAGTATCTGTTTATTCAAAAGAAGAAAAGCGATTTATTATGTTAGACCCATCGTTTAACTGTTATTTTGTCGATGATAATAACACTGCTTTATCCGTTTTTGAATTGAGAAATTCTTTAATAGAAAATAATCCTGTGCAAGTAATAAATTTTACTTTTCTAAATCCGGAAAAGCACAAAGACTTCTATTTTTCAGCTTTTATCAGCGACTGTATCAGCAATATCTCAACATGGGAAACTAATATTAAAAGTAAAAAAGTTAACAGAAAAATATGCGCTATTGATTTTAACACTCAAGTTCCCACTGAGCTTTAAGGTAATGATATGAAGAATACTGTTATGAAAATTGAAGATTACATAAAGAATAATTTACCCGAAGAAGCCGCAAATATTGCTTTAGACTTTGTAGCTTTTTTAAGAGAAAATGATATTGAATTTTATAAAGATAACGGCGCTCCTTGGAAAGACAAAATATATTATCATCTTAAATTCAACGGTGAATTTGTTGGATTTACAGCCGTAAAAGACCCTGACGAGCCCGAAAATCTGTGGACTGTTTGGTCCAGCGACTGCAAGGCGTTTAAAAATGGGAATATTGATGATAAAATCAAAGAAACAGCCTATAAGCACATTGATTTTTGCGGTAAATGCGGCTCGTGCGGAGGCGGGAAAAGCAAAATTATATTCGGAAAAGAATTTAACGGTGTATGCGGATGCACTTTCAGAACTGACAATCCGAATAAAGAAGATTTGCCGTTTCTAAAAAAAATAATTGAGCTTCATAAGGAATATATTGTAAGTAACGATGTGATTCGTCATTACAATTCTCTGATTGATGAGGGTAACGACCCGGTTCTGGACCCTAAACCGTTACAGGATTATATGGATAAATGGGACGGGCAGAGCTTTATTGATAATATGAAGCTGAATAACACAAAAAACGTGCTTGAAATCGGTGTAGGAACGGGACGTCTTGCAATAAGAACTGCGCCCTGCTGTAAGTGCTTTTGCGGTATTGATATATCCGCCAAAACAATTGAGCGTGCAAAAGAAAGCCTTTCAAGATACGGTAATTTTACTTTAATTTGCGATGATTTTTTGACATACAGTTTTCATACAAAATTCGATGTCATCTATTCGTCACTCACGTTTTTGCACATAAAAGAAAAACAGAACGCTATCAACAAAACAGCTTCTCTGTTAAATACAAACGGTATATTCGTTTTATCAATTGACAAAAATCAAGATAAATTTATTGATTTCGGTACACGCAAAATTCCTGTTTATCCTGACAATTCTGAAAATATAAAGGAATGTATCAAAAATACCGATTTATGTTTAACACAGCAATATGAAACGGAAAACGCTTACATTTTTATTGCTAAGAAATGATTAAATATTAAATTTTTTTGAAACATATTGCATTTTTATAAAATATGATATATAATTTATAAGCATTTTACAAGTGCCGACAGTTCGTTTGTACCATCCTGTCGTAAACCAAAACCAGGACTGCTATTCATAAATTATATAATGATAGCGGCTTTGCGTTTTGCAGAGCCGTTTTTTATATGTTATGTATAGGTCTGATTTCAGGAGGAGAAGAATATGAATAAAGAAACCGCAAACACAAACTCATTTTTATCTACCGTCAAAGCAAATTTAAAAAAAGAGAAAAAAGAAACGGAAATTTTGCTGAGATGTATCCCTGCAACGGCTGTTTCGCTGTTCGTTGTGAGCGTTATATGTATGAACCTGCTTGCGAATAAAACGCTTATTCAGACCGATTATATTGCGCTGGACGGCGGTATTTTAATATCATGGCTCTCTTTTATGTGTATGGATATTATTACAAAATATTTTGGGCCGAAGGCATCAAATAAAATTGCACTTCTTGCGGCATCAATAAATTTGCTTACCTGTTTGATTTTTTACATAGTCAGCATTATTCCGTCAGATGCAGACGACTATACCGCTTTAAATTCAATTTTAGGCGGTACATGGTTTATTCTGTTGGGAAGTACAATTGCATTTCTTGCATCGGCAGTTATTAACAATTTTCTCAACTGGACTATCGGCAAAGGATTCTCCAAAAATCCCGACGGAAAGCTTGCATTTGCCGCCCGTACTTACATATCCACATTTATCGGTCAGTTTATTGATAATCTGATTTTCTCGGTTATTGTATTTGTAGGCTTTGCGCCTGTATTTTGGGACGGATTTCATTGGACTGTACTTCAATGCGTAACCTGTGCTTTGACGGGAGCTGCGGCTGAGCTTATTATGGAAATTAAATTTTCCCCTTTCGTTTACAAAATTGTAATATTGTGGAAAAAAAATTATGTAGGCTTGGAATTTCT
>CANARN010000078.1 GCA_947364045.1 uncultured Clostridia bacterium | reverse complement strand
GTCAGCGGAATGCTGCCGAAGCGGCAAATCTTAAACGGCAGGGTGTAAAGGCAGGCGTGCCGGATATTTGT
The DNA here is from genome assembly GCA_947364045.1 of uncultured Clostridia bacterium. GTDB lineage: Bacteria > Bacillota > Clostridia > Oscillospirales > Acutalibacteraceae > Fimenecus. Next base: position 4,351 of record CANARN010000078.1, on the reverse strand, counting down.
TTGCCCGTTGCACGTGGCAGGTATCACAGCCTTTACATAGAGCTTAAATACGGAAAAAACAAGCCGACGGAATTGCAAAAGAAATGGTTACGGGATTTGGCTTTGCAGGGCAATTTAACCGCTGTTTGCTACGGCTTCGACCAAGCCGCAAAGCTCATTACCGATTATTTGAATTTAAAGGAGACAGAATAATAATGCATTTTATTCCCTATATCATCACTGCCGCATTCATTGTCGGCACGGTGGCAAATTCGTTTCAAAAGCGTTGGTGCTTTTACATTTGGCTTTGTACCAATCTGTTTTGGTGTATATATAACGCTGTAAAAGGCAGTTATGCACAGTCGCTTTTATATGCCTTTAATTTCGTCACGTCGGTTATAGGGCTTGCAAAGTGGCAGGATAAAAAAGGTGAACGAAAATGAACGCAATACTTAAATATCCGGGCGGAAAATGGCGGATAGCGAAGTGGATAATCTCATATTTCCCTGAACACAAGGTATATTTAGAGCCTTTCTTCGGTAGCGGCGCTTGTTTCTTTAATAAACAGCCTTCATACATAGAAACTATTAACGATATGAACGGCGATATAGTTAATTTGTTCCGTGTATGCAGAGATTACCCGGAAGAGCTTGCAAAGCAAATAAGCCTTACGCCGTTTGCAAGAGATGAATTTATCAGCTGTAATGAGCCGTCGGATAATCCTATTGAGCAGGCACGAAGAACGCTTGTAAGGTATCATCAGTCATTCGGGACAAGCAACAGCAGTAAAAACAGTTGGCGCAATATTCAGACCTACGGCGGCCCTCGCTGTGCAACGATGTGGAATTGCTTGCCCGAGATTATAGTCAAATGCTGTGAACGACTTAAATTGGCGCAGATTGAAAATACCGATGCACTCACTCTTATTGAGCGTTACAACAGCGAAGATACATTGATATATCTTGACCCGCCTTACCTTCAGAGTTTACGGAAAAAGAATATGTATGCTTTTGAGATGGTAGATGAACAGCATATTCAAATGCTGAATTTAATTAAAAAGAGCAAATCAAAAATCATTCTCAGCGGATACGATAACGAGCTGTATAACTCGGAGCTTTCGGAATGGACTACGGCCGAAAAGGACACAATAGCTCAGATGGGCTTGCATCGAACGGAAAAGCTGTGGATGAATTTTGAATTAAATCTATTTCATATTTAAGGAATGTTCGGATGTACCCGTATCATAACAAAATCAAAAAGCGGATTAGAAACGGCGAGCTGATAGGCTATGAGTTTGTCCCAAATTACAAAAATATCGGCAAATGCTTATTACTCTATTTCAGCACATATCCCTTTGAACGCCCTATCCGTCCACACAAATATCACGAATACACTGACATTCTTGATGATTGGAACAGAAAGAGGAGTGAAGATGATGTTTGATTACTATTCCAAATTTCTACTCCGCCCGTCATCTCAAAAAAAACATATCGGCGGAGCAAAATACACACCTAAACGCAGTCAGATAATCAAAAACAAAAAACGAAAGAAGGAAAAATAATGAGAGAAATATTATTCAGAGGTAAAAGAAAAGACAACGGCGAATGGGTTTATGGAGATTTATTGCACCCTGATTTTTACGGCAACGGCTACAGTATAGAAGATTTTACCAAAGAAAAGAACAACTGCTTTGACGTTATTCCTGAAACAGTGGAGCAGTACACAGGCTTGACCGACAAGAACGGCAAGAAAATCTTTGAGGGGGATATAATTCGTTTTGATGAGAATTTATACACTGTTCAGCGGGAATGTGACACTCCCGGAGGATATTGGGCAGAAACAGGATATATTTTGAAACATATTGGATGGAGTGATTATATGTCATTTACATCCACAATAGACGATTGGGAAAACGAATGTCAGGTATTTATCATAGGCAATATTCACGACAACCCTGAATTACTGAATGAGAAAAAGGAGACAAATAATGAGTGAGTTATTAACAATGCCTACTATCTTGCAAAGCATAAAACCTAAATACTGCGAGCTTATCGCAAGCGGCAAGAAAACAATTGAGGTGCGTAAAACTAAGCCGAAAATCCCGACACCGTTTAAGGTGTATATTTATTGCACCAAGGCGAGAATACCCATTAGGCATAACGGTAGAATTTTAATGTATGAAGATGACTTGGCTATAACAAATCGTTGGGGACAGGGAAAGCGTGTTGAAAACCCTTGTGGTGCTATGATGGACGGGGAATTGTTTCTAAACGGCAAAGTAATCGGCGAGTTTGTGTGTGATGGTATAATCAGTCATTGTGAAATGGCAAATGCAGATATAGCAGAACAGCAAGGGTGTATCAAACGCGAAGATTTGATTCGTTATGCGTGTGGCAAGGAACTATACGGCTGGCACATCTCCGACCTCAAAATCTACGACAAGCCGAAGGAACTAAACGAGTTTTATGTATCCTGCAAAGGCAATGGCACAGCAGATGATAAAATGTGTATTAGCTGTCCTAATCTTCTTTTTGATTACGATGAGCTTAACGGGCATACAAGGTGGTGTGGTGCTCATAAAATGAAACCTCTTACCCGACCTCCTCAGTCTTGGTGCTATGTTGAAGAAGTCTAAAAGTAGGATGTTGTCTGCATCATTTAGATGCAGACAACACATAGACCGGCTTATCGTCCTGATTTTAAAATCATAATCACAATAAGCAATTGTAAAAACATATTGAGTTCTGTCATATATGTAACCTCCTTTGCTTTTAGATTCATGAACGGTATGTAAGTTTTGAATTTAAACAAAGCTACTACCTTTCACTTATTAAATAGTCATATTCTTTTAAAATGTCAACAAAATAAATCAGAAAATAAATCAGTGAGGTCAAAATGAATAAAATTCAATTGAAAAACTACATAAATCTTCGCAAAGAGGTAAAGCAAATTGAAGAGCGATTAAAAGAATATGAGTTTAAGAAATGTTCGGCAAAATCGCAGGTTATTACGGGTATGCCGTGTTCGCACGGTTCGGGGAATAATACTGCTGAATCAGTTGTATTGTCTTTCGTAGATTTAGAAAAGGTATATGTTCAAAAACTCGCAAAACTGAATAATGAGATTTTCAAAATTGAAAAAGCAATTACTTCTCTTGAAAACTCTGTGGAACGCCAATTGATACGTGCAAGGTACATAGACGGAAAAACGTGGGAAGAGGTTTGCGCCTTAATCGGATATTCGTGGTCGCAAACACACCGCATCCACGCTCGTGCATTAAAAAACTTGCAAAATGTAAAAGATGAGATAGAATGATACACTTTTTTCTGCTATAATATAAAATACAGAGAAATAAAATAAATTACTTTTAAGGTGTGCTGATAAGCTTACAGGCAATCAGTGCACCTTTTTTATACCCATTTTTGCGAAAGGAGAAAATATGAGTAAAAAAGTCAGCGGAAATAATGAAAAATCTGTCAGCGGAAAATTAACAGCACAGCAGGAATTATTCTGTCAGGAATATATAGTCGATTACAACGGAACGCAGGCGGCAATCCGTGCCGGGTATTCCGAAAAAACAGCCGATGTTCAGGCTGTAAGGTTGTTAAGAAATGTTAAGGTTCTCTCGCGTGTGCGCGCGATACAAAAAGAACGTCTTGAAAAATTAGCAGTTACTCAGGAATCCGTAATACTCAAATTGCTTGAAATTTATGACCGCTGTATGCAGGCAAAGCCTGTTATGGAATGGGATTATAACGAACGCGAATATGTCGCAACGGGCGAATACACATTTGACAGCAGAGGGGCGCTGAATGCATTGGAAATGATAGGTAAGCATCTTGCTATGTTTACGAACAAGGTCGAACATTCGGGCAATATCGGCACTGAAAACAAAGAACTGACGGAAATTTTAAGTCAGTTAAAGGCTCGGAATGATGCAAAATGATTTTAAGCGAAAAATATCTTGACTTTTTGCAATCGAATGCAAAGGTTGATGTCCTTGAGGGCACGACCTTTGCGGGCAAAACAACGGTAGGCGTTGTGAAATGGATGTTCAGAGTTGCCGAAAGCGCTAAAAGATTTCACGTCCTGTCGGGCAATACTTTGGGTACGGTTGAAAAAAATATAATCAATGCGGAGCTGGGCATTGTTGATATTTTTAAAGGTGTTGCGGAATATAAGCCTTCGGGTGCGGCAGAAATAACACTTCCGCATTTGAGGTATAAAACGCCGAACGGCGAAAAAATTATATATGTGCTCGGATATGACAATAAAGCACGTTGGAAAAATGCGCTCGGCGGTCAGTACGGCTGTGTGTATATTGACGAGGCGAATATAGCGGATATGGAATTTGTAAGAGAGGTTTCTATCC
>CANARN010000077.1 GCA_947364045.1 uncultured Clostridia bacterium | reverse complement strand
AAACTCACAAAAAAAGTCACATTTTTTAAAGAGTAAACCACAAGATATTGCGGTAAAAAAACAGTTTTACGACTATTTAGTCAAAAATTGTCAATTGATTTTATACAATTTACACAAAAAGTGTTTGTCGAAAAATTTGACTTTTTGAAGAGTAATGAATATAATACACAAAGTCATTCGGCAAAGAGCTTTTAAGCCTTTCCGTGACACGAATTTTAAATAATCAATTAGCGAGAATAACGGTCGAACCTTAAGCGATTCGTGAAGCCCCTTTTCAAAGGCGGCGGGGCGATAGCGCTTTTGCAAAAGCATTTGTTTGGTGCGGCTTATTAAAGGAGCAAACTGATGATTACAAATTTTAAGGGGCAGTTGACTTCGGCAAACGGATATATTATTCGTTCCGTAGCGCTTGTGATGGCACTTGTTATTGTATTTGCCGGAACTGCATTCGCTGCCGCTAATGAGCCGTACACTGTTGACATTTATGACGGCTCGGAAGTTTCAAGAGTTGAAACATCTAAAAATGATGCGAACGGAGTTGTCGCCGAGGCGGGAATTTGCATTTCGGAAAATGATAAGTTAATATTGGACGGCTTTGTACCCGGTTCACTGAGCAAAATTATTATTTGCCGTGAGTCGAATATTAAGTTTACCGATGCAAACGGCAGCACAGGCGAATATCGTTTTGCAGGCAGAGTAGGAGAATTTCTTTCTTTGCAGGGAATTGAAATCAGCGAAGAAACAAAGCTTAATGTTTCGCTTTCTGACATTTGCTTTGACGGAATGGAAATTGTTCTCTCTTCTCCCTGCGCTGTAACGGTAAATGCAGACGGAGAAAGCGTCGAGGTTACCTCAGCCGCAGAAAATGTAGGAGAGCTTCTCAATGAACTCGGCATAGCTTTGGGTGAAGACGATGAGGTTGAGCCTTCGGCTGACACACCTCTTTCACAGAACCTTACGGTAAATGTTTTGAGAGTTGAGTATAAATCTTATACCGAGAACGAAGCTGTTCCGTTTGCCCAAAAGACCGAATACTCTGATTCTATGTCAAAGGGTTCTTCAAAAATTACGCAGAAGGGTGTTAACGGCAAGAAGAGTGTTGTTTACAAAGAGAAAACCGTAAACGGTAATGTTACGGAAACCTCAATTGAAAGTGAAAAAGAAATTCTTGCGCCGATTCCTCAGATTAAAACAGTCGGAACACATACGGGCGGAAATAAAGGCGTTATCAGAAATTCCGCGCCGATTTCTGAGCTTAAAATGCCGTCAAAGTACAGCATAGGCTCAAACGGTGTCCCTACAAGCTATAAATACACAATTAAAGGCAAGGCTGCTGCTTACTGTATTCCGGGCGGCACAACTTCAACGGGCAAAAAGGTTAAGCCGGGCTACATTGCCGTTAATCCCAAACAAATTCCCTACGGCACTGAAATGTATATTGTTTCAGATGACGGCATTGTTTACGGTTATGCCATAGCAGCTGACACAGGCGGATTTGCCAAGCAGGGTAAATTTGTAGTTGACCTTTATATGAATTCAACAAGCCAGTGCTATGCGTGGGGTTCACGAAACGTAACAATTTACGTTTTAGGCTGATTTTAAAATTAAGGACTGTTCAGGCAGTCCTTTTTTGTTGCCCTTTTTCATAAAATGTGATAAAATAACATTATAGAGTATTTATTATTTTGGGATGTGATTTTTATGTTGGTCTTGACCGTGAATGATGTTCGCCTTGTAGAAAAAGAGGCGAATGAAAGCAGTATTTCCTATTTACAGCTTATGGAGAACGCAGGTGCATACTGCGCAAGGGTTATCCGCAAAACCTTTGAAAATACAAACAGGCGTAATGTGCTTATAGTATGCGGTAAGGGTAAAAACGGCGGCGACGGTTTTGTCATTGCCAGAAAATTACTCGAAAGCGGATATAATGTTACGGTTATGATGACGGCAGGGCTGCCTAAAGATGAAGAGTCCTCTGAAATGCTTGCAAGAATACGCGCTTCCGGAATACCGATTGTCTATTTTGATGAAAAGAATGACAGAAACGATTATTTTAACAGCGCGCAGATAATAGTTGACTGTGTTTTCGGTATAGGCTTTAAAGGAGTTCCCGATTCTGTCAGCGAAAATGTATTCGGCAGAATAAATTCATCGTCGGCAGTTGTTGTCAGTGTTGACGTACCCTCAGGACTTTGCGGCGACAGCGGAGAAATTACCGGAGCTTATGTTGAGGCGGACATTACTGTGGCAATTACCTGCTTAAAGCCCGTTCATGTTATTAAACCTGCCTGTACCCATTGCGGTCAGACGGTTTTGGCTCATATAGGAATACCCGAACACTGTTACGAAAAAGTAGCCTCTCCGCTGATTACATTTAAAGACGGGGATATTAAGGAATTTTTCCCGAAACGTGCATTTGACAGCCACAAGGGAACTTTCGGCACAGTGCTGTTTATCGGCGGAAGCTATGAAATGCCCGGTGCTGCATTTTTGGCAACTTCAGCGGCAGTTAACAGCGGCGCAGGAATAGTAAAAGCGGCATTTCCGGATGTGTCATACTCCGCAATAGCGTCAAAAACGGTAGAACAGGTGTTAATTCCTTTGCCGAGCAATGAAAACGGCAGAATTTCACATAAAGCGATTCCGAGAATAGCAAAGGAATTGGAGCATTGCTCTGCTGTTGTAATCGGCTGCGGAATGGGTGTTGACAGCGATACCGAAAAAATTGTGAGCTATGTAATTGAAAATTCTCCCGTTCCCGTAATTCTTGACGCAGACGGAATAAATGCCGTAAAAGATAATATAGATATAATAGACAGGGCAAAAACTGCTGTGATTTTAACTCCGCATCCGAAAGAAATGGCGCGTCTTGCAAAATGCGATGTGAGCGAAATTCAGCCAAACAGAGGCGCGGCAGTTAAAAGCTTTACTGCGTCTCACAAGGCTGTTTTGGTGCTGAAGGGCGCTTCAACTCTTGTGGGAGAAGCAGACAGCGACAGCATTTATATAAATACAACGGGAAATTCGGGGCTTGCTACAGGCGGCAGCGGAGATGTCCTCTCGGGGCTTATCGGTTCATTCTGCGCTCAGGGTCTCGCGCCCTTTGAGGCGGCAACGGCAGGCGTGTATATTCACGGTGAGGCAGGCGATGCTGTTTCGGAAAAATATTCAATGAGAGGGAACACCCCGTCACGCCTTCTTTCCCAAATTCCCGTTACTTTAAAGAAATACGAATGAGGTAATTATGAAAAAACTGCTTTGCATTTGCTTGTGCTTTATGTTTTTAGCAGGATGTGCAAAGAAAAATGACGTAAAAAAAGAGCCGCTGAATTTCAGTGGCTTTAATGCTGTAATAACGGTTGAATTTAACGGAATAAAAATTTCCACAGATGTCAGCTACAATTCTGCAAACGGATATGAATTTTCTTTCAGCTCTCCGAAAACTCTGGAAAATATAAAAATCAGCGGAAAAGACGGAGAATTTACCTTATCGGGAGAAAAACTGACCATAAATCTGCAGGGCGAAAGGCTTCCGCCGTCAATGGTTTGCAAGGCGCTGTCAGACTGCATAAGCGCAGTGAGCGGAGCTTATCCCGTAACTGAAAACGGCGGAACACTGGAATATGCTTATTCTGTTGAAAATGTTCCTTGCACGCTTTATACAGATGAAAATAAAAATTTTAAAAAGCTGACCGTCGGCGCACAGGAATTTATATTTGAAAGCTTTTCTTATACTTAATGGGGCTTAACATTCCTTATTAAAACTGAATATTATATATTGCTCCCCTAAATTTTGCCGACAGTGTTTAAAGACGGAATAAAACGGCAAAAATAGTAATAAGAAAATCGGGCGGATAAAAAACGCCTTTACGGAAGAGTGATATTGATGAATGTTAAAAGAGGGGACATTTATTACGCCGATTTAAGTCCTGTTGTGGGTTCTGAGCAGGGCGGAGTAAGACCTGTACTGATAGTTCAAAATGATGTGGGCAATAAATACAGCCCGACGGTCATTGCAGCGGCAATAACAAGCCAGCAGGACAAAAGCCGTCTGCCGACGCACATAAATGTTAACGGCGACGGCTGCGGTCTTTCGAAGGACTCTGTTGTACTGCTTGAACAAGTCAGAACGCTCGACAAACAGAGACTTCGTGAGCGTATGGGAAATTTGTCCCAAACAGATATGACAAAAGTTAACAGAGCGCTGTATGTGAGCTTCGGCTTGCAATAGCCCTCAGGGTGCCGTAAGGCACCCTTTTTTAGTCGGCTGTAAAATTAAAGCTTTATTTGCTTTTGACCTGCGCATTTTTTTTGCAGCGTCGGGAAGCAGATATACATATCAAAAACTTATTTCAATTTGATTTCCATTTTATAATATTTCAGAAAAAACGGCACAAACAAAAGAATACCTATTATCAAAATTACATCGCCCATAAGGCGATGGGAATCGAACCCGATATGCCGTAAAAACAGCTTTTTGCCGTGTTTTCGTCCTTTCACCGTCGATTTGCGTCAGCAAATCTTCCGTCTCAAAACCAAAAACACATTCAAATATCAAGTTTTTACGGTGCGAAGCAGTTTAAAGCGAGAA
>CANARN010000076.1 GCA_947364045.1 uncultured Clostridia bacterium | reverse complement strand
GCAGAGAACACAGGCAAGCCCGTTGAGCAGATAGCAATTGACACTGAAAGAGACAACTTTATGTCTGCTCACGAAGCGCTTGAATACGGACTTATTGACAAGGTTTTTGATAAAAGATAATTCTTTGGAGAAAAATTATGGCAAGAGATAACGAAAAGTCTGTAAGATGCTCCTTCTGTGGCAAACCGCAGGAGCAGGTTGAAAAGCTTATTGCAGGCCCAGGCGTCTATATTTGCGATGAATGTGTCGATTTGTGCGCAGGTATAATTTGCGGTGACGAGGAAAATGTCAGACCGCAGGGAAAAAAAGTAAAAATTGAGGAAAAGACTATTCCGAAGCCTCAGGAAATAAAAGCCAAGCTTGATGAATATGTTATCGGTCAGGATGCAGCCAAAAAAGCTCTCAGTGTTGCAGTTTACAACCATTATAAGAGAGTGTATTTCGGCGCTGATGCTGACGTTGATATTCAAAAGAGTAATATTGTACTTTTGGGTCCTACCGGCGTGGGAAAAACTATGCTTGCCCAAACCCTTGCTAAAATAATTGATGTTCCGTTCGCTATTGCAGACGCAACAACGCTTACAGAAGCGGGCTATGTGGGTGAGGACGTTGAAAATATTCTTCTCCGTCTTATTCAGGCGGCGGATTATGACATTGAAAAAGCTGAACACGGTATAATTTATGTTGATGAGATTGATAAAATCGCACGTAAATCCGAAAATCCTTCAATCACCCGAGACGTAAGCGGTGAGGGCGTTCAGCAGGCTCTTCTTAAAATTTTGGAAGGCACTGTTTCAAATGTTCCGCCTCAAGGAGGAAGAAAGCATCCTCAGCAGGAGTTTATTCAAATTGATACATCGAAAATTTTGTTCATTTGCGGCGGTGCATTTGACGGAATTGAAAAGATTGTTGAAAAGAGAATGGGAAATTCGGGACTTGGATTCGGCGCAGAAATCAAAAATAAGCAGGAATTCGCTTATGAAGATGTTTATTCAAAGATAATAGCGCAGGATTTGGTTAAATTCGGTCTTATTCCTGAGCTTGTGGGCAGAGTACCTGTAATTACAGGACTTCAGCAGCTTTGCCGCGAAGACCTTATAAAAATTCTTTCTGAGCCAAAAAATGCTTTGATTAAGCAGTTTACGGCGCTGTTTGAAATGGATAATATTGAACTTGAGTTTTCCGAGGATGCGTTGATTTCCATTGCAGATAAAACTCTTGAAAAAAAGACCGGCGCGCGCGGACTCAGAGGAATACTGGAAAACACGCTTATGCCGATTATGTATAACGCGCCTTCTGACTGTACAATTTCAAAAATTATAATAACGAGGGACTGTGTAGAAAACGGAGCTGAACCTGAAATCGTTCGTGACAGCAGCAGAAAGCCCGTTTCTCTTACAACTAAATCAGGCAAAAAGTCTAATAAGAGGGCTATTTAACTTAAAAACTGCGGGATAACCGCAGTTTTTTTTGTGAAAAATTTTGTTGTAAAAATGACACAATTATTACAGAATAAGGTAAATTGTTGACAAATGGGCATATATAAAGTAAAATAATTCAAAAATAAAGCAATAAAATAGTATTGTTCTGTTTCAATCGGAGTATTTTTATGAAAATTCTATATAAATGCCAAAACAGTATTTTATTTCTTTTGAAAGCTACTTTATATGTCGTAATAGTTGCGACATTTTTTGTTGTTTTCGGCTCAAAGTACGAATGGGTCCTTGGGCTTTCAAGGACGTCAGGCGTTTCGCTTGTTACGTTTTGCGTAGTTCTCACCGCAACAATTTCGGTTTACGGCGGTTACCTTATCGGTCGTCTTAAAAGTAAGCCTATCATTATTTCAATGTCATTGGCAACAATTATCGCGGATGTAATAACTTATCTTCAGTTTTGTATAATGAGCGTAAATCCTCATTATAATGCGCATTTTGTATTTGAATCTCCGCATTTGCTGTTGCTCGTTATGGTTATTCAGATTGCGGTGATAGTTTCATTTGCTTATCTCGGAAACTATGTTTATTTTACAATAAATCCGCCCGAAAATTGCTGCATAATAACCTCGTCGGAGGAGTCGCTTAACGCGATTGCAGAAAAAATTTCAAAATACCGCAAACAGTACAAAATTTCCGATATGATACATTACACATCGCCGAATGTGTTTGATATTATCAATAAAAATGATACAATTTTTCTTTATGACATTCCCCAAAAGGAAAAGATTATTTTGAACGAGTACTGCTATGCAAGCAAGAAAAATATTTACTATAACTTTGAGATGAGCGATGTTGTAGCTTTAGGTGCCAGAACTGTTATTCTTGACGATAAGCCGGTGGTTTCTGCGGTAGTGCGCGATTTAACCTTGGAACAGCGCTTCATTAAACGTATAATGGACATTGTTATATCTCTTATCGCAATTTTGGTGTTTGGCATTCCGATGCTGATTTGCGCATTGGCTATCAAGCTTGAGGACGGCGGACATGTGTTTTTCCGTCAGGCAAGGGCAACAAAGGGCGGAAAATTGTTTATGGTTTACAAATTCCGCACAATGAAGGAAGAGGGAAGCTATAATAAGTCTGTTACTTCTGACGATGACCGAATTACTAAAGTCGGTAAATTTCTTCGCAAATTCCGCGTTGACGAGCTCCCGCAGTTCTTTAACATTTTAAAAGGCGATATGAGTGTTGTCGGACCACGTCCCGAAATGGTTGAAAATGTTGACAAATACACTGCTGAGCTGCCTGAATTTTCATACAGACTTCGGGTTAAGGGCGGACTTACGGGCTACGGTCAGATAGCAGGTAAATACAACACCTCGCCCAAAGATAAGCTGGTTCTTGATTTAATGTATATTGAGCATTACAGCCTTTGGCTTGATTTTAAGCTTATTCTGCAAACAGTAACGGTTCTCTTAAAGGCGTCTGACAGTACAGAGGCCTTCGGCGAAAATGGAAAACTGAAATACCATTTCACAGAACCTGTTGAATAAATATTTATCTGCGTACTTTAACTTCTGAGGCTTAAAGTACGCGGATTTTTTTGCTGTTTGTATTGTTTATATGAAGATATTGTGTTATACTATAAAATAAACATAAGCAGTCATTTACAATATGCCGAAACTGAGATGTCGGTGTATTTTCGCTTTTGAGGCAAATTTCAGCGTTAACAAGTACGGTTTAGCGCGCAGTTGAAAATATGCCTTATGAAATTTGTTATACACTCTTTTGGCTTTAATCTTGATTTTGCGGTGCAGTTATGAAAAAAAACAGTAATGATATATTTGCAAAACCTAAAAATGCTAAAAACAAAAATCCTAATTTTAAATATTTTGTACTTGCATTTTCTCTTTTTATTTTAATTTTAGGCATTTTTTCGGCATTTCTTTTTATGCGTTCAATCGATTTTGACTTTAAAAACATTGTTGACAGAACAGAAGCTGAAGAGTCTTCTGATTTGACGGATAATGTTCAAAAAAACTACTCTGTTTCAGATTTGTCAGGTAAAAGGAAATATCTCTTTATTTTGACCGATAATGCTTCGGAGTCTGATTTCGGCTTTATTATAAATGCGGATTTTGATGCGAAGCAAATTACAGTTAGCTCTTTTGAATGCAGTCCGGGTACTGATTATTCTGACGGAGCGGATAAGTACATTATATGTACGCCGTCACAGTTTAAAAAGATTATTGCGTCTTTGGGCGGCGTAACCGTAAATGTTACCGATGCCGTTAATTATAAATCCGATGAATACAATTTAATTCTTGATAAAGGAACTCAAAAGCTTTCGGATGAATATGCGTATAAGTATTTAGCTGTTTCGCAGGGAACTGAAAAATCGCGTATTATGTGTGATATTTTGTACAGCGCGCTTTCTCCCGAAAATTCCGAAAAATCCGATTCTTTGTTTAAAATATTCGTGAATAACTGCAAGACTGACATTTCCGTATTTGACTATTCAAATGCATCGGAAAAAATTAAAATATATTCCAACGCAAGCGATAAGTTTTATCCGTCCGTTGCAGAGCAGTAAGGAGCTTTTATGAAAAATTTTTTCAGAGCAGTTTCCCTGTTACTTGCTGTTGTCATCACATTTTCAAGCTGCTCTCTTTCGGTCAATCCGGAAACTATTGAGCGGATTGTTTCAAATATTTCCGATTCGTCAGGGGATGCGGTTACACCTCTCTCGGAGGAATATAACGGCAGAAAAAATTATTATTATTCATCTTTGTCAAATGACGAGAAGGTAGAATATACAAAAATTTATGAAGCGTATATGAGTCAAAAAAGCTTTACGGTAAATGTTAAAGACGACCGCCTTGACAAAATGTTTAATTTTGTGCTTTATGATAATCCGGAAATTTTTTGGGTAGGCGCTTCATATTCTTTTTCAAAAAGTCCGACGGGAATTTTTGTTGAGCCTGATTACAGATTTACCGACGAAGAAATTAAAAAGATGAAAATTGAAATGAACTCTGAGGTAGATAAAATAGTTTCTCTTGCCGGCTCAGGCGCGTCGGATTTCGGGCGGGAAAAGTTTTTTCACGATTATATATGTAAAAATACAGTTTATGATTTGTCTACCTATGAAGAATTCGGCGATTCCGCTTACAGTGTTTTAATTGACGGAAAAGCCATTTGCGAGGGGTATGCAAGAGCTCTTAAAATTCTGCTTGATTCCTGCGGAATTTACAATTATCTTGTAGTCGGCAATACAAAAAATGACGAAGGTAAAACCGAAGGTCATATGTGGAACGTAGTTTCTGTTGACGGTGAGCTGTATCATGTTGACATAACATGGGATGACTGCGACGGCGATTTAGGAGAGGTTATATATCTTTATTTTAATTTGACCGATGAGGATATTAGAAAAGACCATTTTGACATTGAACCTTAC
>CANARN010000075.1 GCA_947364045.1 uncultured Clostridia bacterium | reverse complement strand
CGGTAAAGAGTGAATCGATAAAAGGCACACTTACGCCGTTTGCAGAGGCAAAAGGCAGATGCAAAAGCAATGCGCCTAAAAGAATAAGCAGTAAAAAACCGCCCGCAATGATATATGTTGTTATGAAGCTTCTCTTTTTAGCTCTACGATGCAATCTCATTAAAATAACCGTTTACTGCAAAAAATCTGTAATTCGGATTTCCTGTTTTAACGGAACCGACCCTTCTGTAAAAATTTATAAATATTATAGTAAATTCAAATAGCTTTTTCAATAGTAAATAGCTTTTTTTGATGAAAACAGATTGAATTTTATAAAAGAACAGAAAAAGCCTGAGCTGAAAGAAAACAACTCAGGACTTTCACGTTTTTATTTTTATGCGAGGAAGCATTAAGTCTTCTTAAGGTTCAGAAGAATGTAAATGACGAGCAATGCGGCAACGGTAACGCCGAGTATTGTGTACATTACGGGAATATCTACTTGATTTTTAAAAAAGTAAAGATTGCAGTCAAGTGAATCCTTGATTTTTTCAATTATTTCAGCGGGAACGCCGCTGTTATTTATTTCGTTAAGAACACCCTGCATTGAATGGTTGCGTATGAGTGACGTACCGTATGTACCCGGGAAGAAGGAAAGTACCTTTTGAAGTCCGCTTGAAAAAGAGGAGATTGGCATATACGCTCCGCAAAGAAAGCCGTAGCCTGCGCTGATTATCGTGCCGACTGCGGAAATCTGACCCTGCGTTGACAGAAAAAAGTTGATAAGAGAGGAGAGCGCCGTACCGAAAAGAGCGAGCAAAAAAACGTCAAAAAGTAAGAGCAACACATCTGTTACCGTCATATACCAGCCAACTGCGGCAACATAAATAAGACAGATGACGGTTGCGGCAAGGCAGATAAGAAGAGTTGAAGCAAGGGTGGAAATGTAGTAGCCTATTGAAAGTAAGGACGGTTTCACGGGGGAAATTCTCAAATCCTTAACCGTTCCGTTAGCCTTGTCCTGCACCATTAAAAAGTTTGAGCAAAACGCAACGGTCACACAGGAAACAGCGAGAATTGAGGATATAAGCTGAGAAGCTACAAGCCCGTTAATTAAGCTTTCATCAATAGTAAATGCGTCAGGCAAATTAGAAGTAAAGGTTTCTTTGTAGGTTTTGCCGAGAAAGGTGATATAAAGCACAAGCAAAATAGCAGGGGTTATTAAGGAAGAAAAGAACATACCCTTATCCTTAAAATACAGCTTTACATTTCGCTTTATAAGGTAAGGCAGCGTATTCATTTTTCTGCACCTCCCAAAAGTGTTTTGCCAGTAACGGCAAGGAAAACATCGTCCATTTTCCCTTTTGTTATCTCGTAATCCCTAAATATTTCGGGATGCTTTACAATTAGCTTTGTAGCCGCTTCGGTGTTCGGAACAAACAGACGGTAAGCGTCTTTTATCTTTTCGTATTGCGTTCCGAGTTTCCTTACTGTGTCTTCGTCTGTACCGTAAAGCGTGATGTAATCTCCCGTATACGTGTTTTTCAGCTCCAGCGGAGTTCCCTCAGCAGAGATTTTGCCGCTGTCAATAATTACAACCCAGTCGGCCTCCGCCGCTTCCTCCATATAATGCGTGGTTAAAAACACGGTCATATTTTCACTTTTGCGAAGAGCTGCTATAACGCTCCAAATCGTTTTGCGGGTTTGCGGGTCAAGACCCGTTGTAGGCTCATCAAGAATGAGAATTTTAGGCTTGTGAAACAGCGCGCGGGCAATGTCAATCCGCCTGCGCTGACCGCCTGACAGCTTTCCTACGGGGCGTTTCAACAAACCGTTAAAATCAAGCAAGTCGGCAAGCTCTGACAGCCGTTCTTTAAATTCTGCTCCGACAATACCGTACAGCGCGGCTCTGCTTTGCAGATTGTCATAAACGGAAAGAGCGGAATCCAGCGCAGAGGACTGAAAAACCACGCCCAATTCGCTTTTTATTAAGGAAATATTTTCGTCAAGATTATGCCCGTCAATTTGAATATTACCGCTGTCCTTTGACAGCTGACCGCACATTATGTTGATTGTGGTGGATTTGCCCGCGCCGTTAATACCGAGAAAAGCGAATAATTCGCCTTTTTTTACACGGAAGCTCAAATTCTGAACCGCCTTTACCTCACCGAAGCTTTTGCTGAGATTATCAATTTGTATTATGCTGTTCATAATTTTACCTCAATTTTTTCTCCATTATTTCGTAAACAAGTTTAACGCCGTTTTCCAAATCTAAAATTCCGTGACTGACGGTTTTGTACCCGCGATGCTCATAAAGCTACACAGCCGGAAGTGAAGTGTCCAACACGGCGGTGTCATATTTTTCAGATATTTTGCTTTCAAGGCAGTTCATAATATATGTGCCGCAGCCCTGTTTTTGACAAGAGGGGAGTACATACACTCCCGTAATATGATTGCCGTCAAAACAGCCTGTTCCGACAATTTTTCCGTCTTTCACCAATACGCCCATATTTCCCGAAGCAATGCCCTCCGAAATATGCTCCTTGCTGTGGTGCCGGCAGAAAAAATCCGCGACTTCTTTCGGATAATATTTCGGATATACTGTTTTTATGGCTGTGTGTAAACAAAAATGAATATCATCTGCCATAACGGGCGTTGCCGTAACATATTCCATATTTTTAACCTCGTTATTCAACCTCAATGCAAATACATTTCGGTATTTCGTTGTCTGTTTTACCGCCGACATTAACTGTAAGGCATTTACTGTCCTGAGAAAATGAAAGACTGCTGTTTTCTTCTCCCAAAAAGTATATCCGCTTGATTTTATATCTTATGCCGCCTTCATTTGCATTTTTAAGGGATTTGATTTTTACTGTTCCCGAAAGAGATTTTCCCATTGGGAAAGCGTATATTTTGCCTGCTCCCGACGTGAAGCAAAAATCCTTTGAAGAAAACTTTTTATTTTCTTTGAAAGAGCCGTTTTTCTTTTTTTTGCCCTCAAAACAGCAAACCTCAAACGGATATGAGCCGTATACGGCTTCTCCGTTAACTGTAAGCCATTTTCCTATTTCAAGAAGAACGTTTTTTTCTTCTTCGCATATTCTTCCGTCTGACATAGGTCCGACATTCAGCATATAGCATCCGTTTTTAGAGAAAACCTCTATCATATTTCTTATAATTTCGCCGGGGGTTTTAAATTTATTGCCCTCTGTAAACCCCCATGAGTTCTTAGCTATTGCAGTGTCATTTTGCCAAAGCTTTCTCGAAATACCGTCAATTTGACCCCTTTCAACGTCAAAGATGCCGCAGCCGTCAAATAAAGCTCCCCATTTGTAAAAAACACAAACCTCTTTGCCCCATTCAATTCCGCGGTTATAGTAATATGCAAGAAATTTCTTCAAATAAGGTCTGAATTCGTCATTATGTACCCACCAGTCAAAATAAACTGCAAGGGGTTTGTTTCTGTCAATCATTTCGCAGGCAGTCGCAAGCCACTCCTTAAGATAATTCTCGTCAGCTGTAATTTCGCTGTCATATTTATCTTCATTATTGCTTGCGGGAAGAGCGGCGGGACCGTATAAATCGGGATATTTGTTTTGAGCTACCTCTGATTCGGGAAAATACTTTCTTGCGCCGTTAAAAAACCAAAAATGCTCTGCGCGGTGATTGCTTATCATAAATCCCAAATCTGCTTTATCACAGGCGGAATGAAGCTCTGACATATAATCTCTGCCGTTCAGCTCCATCATATTCCAGCGGTTAAGACTGCTTTCGTACATTTTAACGCCGTCATGATGCTCGCCCACGGGCATAATGTATTTAGCGCCGCTTTTTTTGAATAAATCTACCCATTCATCAGCGTTAAATTTTTCGGGACGGAAGTCTTTAATAAAATGACGGTACTCAAAATTTCTGCCGTATTTTTTTTTATGGTGAATACAAGCGCTCTGTCCTTTTTTATACATTAAACGTGGATACCATTCGTTACAGAATGCAGGAACGGAATACACACCCCAGTGAATGAATATGCCGAATCTGCCTTTACGGTACCAGGACGGTATTTTAAACTGCGACAGGCTTTCCCAGTTGTCCTTGAATTTTCCCTCTTCAATAACACTGTCAATTTTTTCAAGATACGAATCGATTTCTTTCATTTTTTTACCCTTTCCGTAATATGCTTTAATTTTTTAAAAAGCCATAATGCGATTATATATTAAACTCAGCATAATGTAAATATAAAAGGTATCATTTCACTGCCGTAAAGAAAAATCTGCGAAAACCGAGTATTACACTGCCGCTGTCCGTTACAGGATAAAGCGCTTTTGAGCGTTTGACAATTTCATTTTCAAATTCAGCGCCTTTTTCCTTGCCCAAATATTCTAAATAGGGACGAAGTCTTGTGCCTTTTACCCATTCCACTAACGAATTATGGTCGGCAATGCTATGGTAATATTTTGTTTCCCAAATATCAAATTGAGATGAACATTTGCTTAAAATATTAAAGTATTCAGGCGGAGTTAATGTTTCGTTCGGCTGCAATTTTGCGTTGTCCAAATCCCATTTAGGCTCTTTGGCAATTTCGCTTATCAGCTTAAATAAAGGCTCGTCGCTGTTCATCGGTATTTGTACTGCCAAAACGCCGCCGTCATTAAGATTTTCCATAAGTGACGGGATAAGCACGCTGTGGTCAGGCACCCATTGCAGACAGGCATTTGAAAAAATCAAATCATATTTATTCTTTAGGGCTGCAGCGTCGCCTATTTCAAATTTAATATCGGGATATTCTTTTTGGGCTTTTGAAATCATTTCGGGTGAACTGTCAATGCCGATTATATCGGCGGTCGGCATTAGCTCCTTTAGAACAAAAGTGCTGTTCCCCGGACCGCAGCCAATGTCAGCAACAGTTTTAGGATTATATTTTAAAATTCTCATTGCAAGGTCAACAGCAGGCTGAGTTCTTTGATTTTTAAATTTTAAATATTGCGACGGATTCCAATTTCCCATTGCGTAATCCTCCTGAATATAATCTGTATTCATTATAGGCTGTTTAGCATATAAAAGCAAGAAGAAATACCGAACAAAAGCGCCGCATTTCTGCGACGCCTTGGCTGTGAAAATAATTTATTCGGGAATGAGACATCTTTGCTGCAGATTGTCGCTTTTGACGCTGATATTGCATTTGTAACGGTGTTTGCTTCGCCAATTTCTCCCTCATACAGAATCTGCACTGTATCACCGACCTTGACAACACCGTAATTTACATATCGTGAAATGCGCAAATCGTTCAGCATAACTTTATA
>CANARN010000074.1 GCA_947364045.1 uncultured Clostridia bacterium | reverse complement strand
CAACACCGTAATTTACATATCGTGAAATGCGCAAATCGTTCAGCATAACTTTATAGGTAATTCTGTCGGCCGGATTATTGCAAAGAACAGAATCGTCCACAAGGATATATTCCTCTGTAATTTGGGTGATTGTACCGATAACGCAGTTTCTGTACGGCTCATATTTTGCCTTGGCAGAATTTTCTTTTGCATAACGGATAATCTTGCCGGCCGCTTCTTTACCTATATTAAACAGATACTGATAATTAAAAGCATTTGTCCATAAATATCCGTCCTCCGTCACATACATTGCGGTTTTATAGACGCCGAGAGCCTCGGAAGTTATTGTGAAGCTGAGATAATTTCCGTTGTTAAAAAATCTAAAAGCTCTTTCACCTATTAAGTACGTTTTTTGGGGGGATTGGTCTTAAAAATATAAAAAATTTCTAAAATATATCAGAACCATATTATATAATTTGGATTTTACATTATTATAACACAGCATAATTCGATATAAAAACAAGCGGCAGAGATTTCTCCCTGCCGCCAAAAAATAGTTTTGTTATATAATTTATTTTATTTCTACTCGCTCCGAGGGGCATTTTATTTAGGTTAAAGAAAATTTTTCCCATGATGATTTCAAAATTTCCTTTATTTCAGATTCAGTCAGTTTAGGCAGTTGCGCTGAGACAGAATAGTCTGTCCAACCGATGGTTGATTTCATAGCGATAAAATCGGCGTAAGCGATATCTGCTATCATATTGTAAGCATTTTCGTCAATTGTATTGCCGTTGGCGTCTTTATAAGTTGTTGTCATATCAGAATTGGAATCAGCAACGCTGTAACTTTGAGCTAACAGTGTTGTTGTAACAATGCCGTTCTGCAAAGAAACAGAAAGCAGATTTTGACGGCTTTCACCTGCACTGTAACGAATAATGTCGCTGAATATATAATAATAACAGTTGTTCACTTCATCAAAATACACCGAAATCGGGTTGTCGGTGATAATGTCAGGTTGGGAATCTTCTTCGTCGTCGTATTCAGATAGCTGACAAGGAACCAAAACCGATTTATTTATATCAACTTCCCATAACTGAGTACAAGTATAAAGCCCTGTGCCTTGGCGAAATGACTGAATAATTTCCAAACGTCCGTTACGGTCAAGATCGGTAACGGCATAGAAAAAAGGCTCTGCAATTCGTTCTGTGTCGCCCATCCATACATCTGCATTAGCAGTGATAAGCTGCAACTGACTGTCATAGTCCATGGCGTCTGAAATGTCAGCGATAGGAGCGCTTTGGCTTGAAAGACTGTCAGATACTGTTTCTTTGTCGGATACTTTCGGTATGGCAACACACCCGGTTAAGATTATCACGACCAAAAGCAGGCAACAGAATATCTGAAACGCTTTCATAAGAAACTCCTCTTCATAAAGATTTACTAATAGAATTTAATATTTATCCGCAATCCGATTATTCCCACTCAATTGTAGCAATTGGTTTAGGTGAGATGTCGTAGAGAACGCGGTTTACGCCTGCAACCTCGTTCAAAATTCTGTCACGGATTTTGAAGAGAATGTCATAGGGGATTTCTTCAACGGTAGCGCTCATTGCGTCAACGGTATTTACGGCACGGATAATAACGGGCCAATCCCAAAGTCTTTTGCCGTCCTTAACGCCTGTTGATTTAAAATCAGGTACAACGGTGAAATACTGCCAAACCTTACCCTGAAAGCCTGCATTGGCAAATTCTTCACGGAGAATTGCGTCTGATTCACGCACAGCCTCAAGTCTGTCACGGGTAATTGCGCCTACACAGCGAACGCCCAGTCCCGGACCGGGGAACGGCTGACGCTCAACCATTGATTCGGGGAGTCCCAATGCCTTGCCCACAACTCTGACTTCATCCTTGAAGAGAAGCTTAACCGGTTCAACAAGCTCAAAGTTAAGGTCTTCGGGAAGTCCGCCGACATTATGGTGAGCCTTAACGCCGTCGCTTTCAAGAATGTCAGGGTAAATTGTGCCTTGTGCAAGGAACTCAACTCCGTCAAGCCTTCTTGCCTCTTCAACGAAAACATCAATAAACTCTTTTCCTATAATTTTTCTCTTGGTTTCAGGGTCTGAAACGCCCTTAAGCTTGTCAAGAAAACGGTCGATAGCGTCAACATAAACGAGGTTCGCATCCATTTCTTCCTTGAAAACTCTGACAACCTCTTCAGGCTCGCCTTTTCTGAGAAGTCCGTGGTTAACGTGAACGCAAACAAGCTGTTTGCCGATAGCCTTGACAAGAAGAGCGGCTACAACGGACGAGTCAACGCCGCCAGAAAGCGCTAAAAGTACTTTCTTGTCGCCGACCTGCGCACGTACTGCCTCAATCTGCTCTGCAATAAAAGCGTCTGCCAATTCTTTTGTAGTTATTCGAGTCATAGACTCGGGTCTTACGTTGTCATTCTGCATATTTAAAACTCCCATTCAATAAAATATTGCGAATATTGTAGCATATACTGTCGAATATTTCTATATGTATTGAAAATATTTTATAAATTTATATTCCGAAGGCAATAAGACTGAAAATTATTCCGCCTAAAAATCCCGACGAGTGTTCAAGACGGTCAATTCTGTTGATGAACATACCTGCGACAGTGTAAATCCCTATGTACGCTATGAAAACGGGGTGCAGGGAGGAAAACATTACCGTGTGCGACTTAATTGAATAGAAAACGAACATTGCAATAAGACCGTATATTCCCGTTGAAGCGCCCTGTCCGTCGCAGAATTTTATTCCGAAAGCCATAAACAGCCCTGAAACGAGTGCAGAGAAAAAGAAGCAAATTGCAGTTTTGGCAGTTCCAACCGTGGTTTCAAGCGCGTAGCCTACGGCGAGTGTAGCAGTGCAGTTGAATATTAAATGCGGAAGCCCTACGTGAAGAAAGACTTGGGAGAAAAGGCGCCAAATCTGACCTTTTTTTATTTTTGAATAATCAAGCTTCAACGCTTTTGTAACGTATCCAACTTTATCACCGTCAATTAAATGCGCTTTTGTGAAGATTTTTGTGCCTTTTGGAATCAGAATAAAATTATCAAGAATAAACGCGACAATGATTACAGCGACAAATGTTACGGTAAACGGCATACTGAACACATCCTTTAATATTGTAGTATAATTTAATTATATCGATTAAGCGGAGATAATGCAACTTTTTTCTGATTTCATAAAGTTTTTCTTGATTAAATGCGCAGGATTTGATAGAATGAAATTGATAAAAAATTATCAAAAGGGGATTTGAGTATGTCAGAATTAAAACAGATTTTAATGTCAAACATTCCTGCAGCGGTTGCGGTTATAGGCTTGGTGGGGTACTTTTTCGGAATGGCGGTTGTGTTTATTGCAAAACCGCTTAAAAATGCCGAGAGCTTCTCAATTAAGCCCGTTGACAATGCAGGTAAAACCGAAATCCGCGTTTATTACGGCGGAATTTCATTTGCTCTGGGCGCATTTTTGCTTTACTTAACACTTGCGCTGAAAACGCCCGTTTACTCGCTTGTCGGGGGACTTTTCTTCTCAACAACGGTTTTTGTGACGAGAAGTATTTTCCTTTGCGTTGACAAGGGCTGGAAATGCCCGTACACAAAGCTTGCAATTCCTGCCGAGGGACTTTTTGTTATAGCCCTTTGGACTTGCTTTGTACTTTCAAAAACGCTTTATTAAGATTTACGTACAATTATATTAGAAAATGAAACGCTGTGTCTTGATTTTTAGAGGCACAGCGTTTTTTGCGTGTAATTTAGAAGATAATAGGGTTTGAAAACTTGTAGGGGACATTGCCCCAAAGTCCTGTTTTTACGTGAGTTTATAAAAGAGCATAGCGATGTGCTTCGCCGTGACCCGTGGAGAGAAAAAACTTATAATACGCCGAATGTTTCTCGGGAGGAAAATCCTGATGAGGCACAGTACGAAAGATATAAAAAACGTCTTGGCGAATTAGCTCCGAAAACATTTCAAGATTTTGAGAAGATTAAGTACGATGATTCTGAAAAATGGATAGAATCATATTTCAGGTTCGACAATATTCAGAATGGATGCAAACTGCTTTTCTGAGGAAATCAACAGCATTTATTCAATAGCATTGAAAAATAATATTAAATCAGGGGTTTTGCCTGACGGAAAAATGTATTATAATATAGCTGAAAGAACATCCTTAATGCAATGTTTGTAAATGAACCTTCATACACATCAGCTTCGATTGAAGTGTACGATTCATCTATGAAAATTCAAATGATTATACAAAGCAAAAACGGACGTGATTTGCGAAATTATAATAATTTTGAAAACGAAATATTGTTTAAGCGTAATTCTAAAGTTTATGTCGAGAGAGTAGAGAAAAATTATTTATGGCTAACGGAAATTTAACACTAAAAGAGTTTTTGAAATTATCACGAGAAGAACAAAATAAGAGATATTCCGAATTATCTGAAAGAGATAAATTTGGAGCGAGACAAGGAGAGTGGCAACCGTGTAAAACGGATATTCCTTGTAATATTTGCATAAACCGATTAGGCGTAAATCCTGCTTGCAGTGCTTTCCCGGATGGAATACCCTGTGAGCATATATGTAAAATAATTGAAGACCAAACGTTCTCTTGCGGTAACGGCTATAAATTCATCCCCAAAAAAGAAATGGTTGATGAATAAAATGAGCTTGCAAAGAAAAGGTAGGCAATATCGGCATTAAATATCAGCAGGCGGTTAAGAATTTACTGCTTTGAACAAATGGGACGGTTCTGTGTGCGATTGAATATTGTGTCAAAATGCGTCATTGGCGCTTTTGATAGCTCCCGTGTGCCACCGCCTTTTCGTACAGGACAAGCTGAAATTTGAAAATTGTAGAGGACGATGCCCACATCGTCCCCAAAAATATACAACGGAGCAACAAAGACAAGGTCGCTTAACGGTCAGGCGCAGGTAAGACCGTCAACGCTTACCACGCCCACAGGCAAAAAGTGGAGCATAAACCGTATTTATTACACTCCAAACCCCAATGACACAGTTAAATTCACAACCGACCTTATGGGAATAAAGTATAACGGCACACAAAAATTTGTTTATTCATATGATGCCAACGGTTCAGTAGGTAAATTTACAGACAAGTATATTAACAAATCATATTACTATAAATATGATATGCTGGGCAGATTACAGCGAACCGATATTTCGGGAATAGACTCAATTGTCAATACCTATGACAATTTTAATAATACCACAGGCAGTATAAGTTTAATAATACTGACAAAAATATGTATAGAAA
>CANARN010000073.1 GCA_947364045.1 uncultured Clostridia bacterium | reverse complement strand
TGAAAAATGTGCCGATTGACATTAGAGAGGTGCGTTCTTGTGTTACGGGTGTCATAACCTGTATTATACTTGAGAACGCAAGAGTGTATATTCTGTTGAGAAAATTAAGTATGTTGAACACGGTTGCGTAAGCTATGAGCATTGCCGTGTAGCTTGAAAAAAGCGACACCACCTGTCCGAGCGCGAAATAACAAAGAATAATCGGAACAGGCAGCCAAATAAGATACGGTCTGAATTTTCCGTATTTTGAGTTCGTGTTGTCAATCATCCAACTGACAAGCGGCGAGGTAACAACGGTAACAGCCGATGTAATCAGTCCGATGTAAGTGATATGCATAACATCAATATTCAGCGCAGCAGCAACATATATTCCCGCCGAAAGCGTTACAAATTGAATAAACGCACCTGCTCCGTATGCGCCTATACCGCCTGCAATGTAATACATCCATTCCTTAAGCGTAAGGTAATTGCCCGGCGACGGCGTATTCCATTTCGGAAGATTAGAAAGCATTTTTTTTAGTTTTTTCACGGTAACCCCTCTTTCGCAAAAGCTGTTTTGTATAGCATCGGAAAACACAGGAAAGACAGATGAACATTCCGATTAACAATACTGATTTTAAAATCAGTTTAAAAATCTGCCGATGAATTCTGTAACCTTTTGTTTGTATTTTTCGGGATTGGTAAAGAAGGACTGTGCGTGTATTGCGTTTTCAACAATAAGCAAATCCTTTTCGGTACAGCAAGCGTCATAAAGCTCATACACCATTTTTGTCGGCACAAAATCGTCCGCTCCGCCGTGAATAAAAAGAATGGGTACTTTTGCGTTCTTTACTGCGGAAAGGGGACAGGCATCCTTGAAAGAGTACCCTGCCGTTTTTGAGTTTATTATATTGGCAAGGGAACGGAACGGCTCAGAGGGCAGGCGGGCATAATGCGGCAGACAGTATTTCAGCTCCTCGTCAGCGCTTGTATATGAGCAGTCCGAAACGGCACATATGACATTTTCAGGAAGTTTTGAGTCGCCTGAAGCAATACAAACCGTAGCCGCACCCATTGAAATTCCGGCAATTATAAATTTAATGCCGTTTCCGAATTTGTCCGTATATAATTTCAGCCATTCAATTAAATCCTGAGCTTCAAAAAGTCCGAAGCCTATGTATTTTCCCTCGCTCTTACCTTGTGCGCGCTGGTCGATTAGAATTACATTGTACCCCAGAGAATGATAAAATTTTGCCTGCTCGCCGAAATCACCGTAACGTGTGCCGCGATAGCCGTGAGCGCACAAAACGTAAATGTTGCTGTTCGTTTCGGACGGTATTAAATAGCTGTAAAGCTTTGCTCCGTCGCGGGCATCCGTTTCAATTTCCCTAACATTTTTAGATGCGCACCATGCGTCATGCTCAAGCTCTTTTTCCTGCGAATATTCATCGCTGTAATCCTCAGCGCCGTCAGAATCGTTTTTTGAAAGAGCGGCAAAGAGCTTCGGCAGAATAATCGGATTTCGCGAAACGGCTTCACGTGCGATTAAGGCGGTTGCGCCGATAAAGCTTAAAGCTGCTCCGCCTAAGAATGAAATGCCCGTTTTAAATTTACTTTTCATTTTTTCACCCCAAAAATTAAAAGAATGTCTTGTTGCACAGTTTTAGTTTACTATTTTTACAAATGAAAATCAAGAAATTTATACAATAAGAGAAAATTCGGCATATTTCGCGGTATTGGGTGTCAATTAGGCGGAAAATTTCTTGTCTGCTATGGACTTTTTAAGTGAAATTGTGTAAAATAATCATAATAATGTGTGAGGTGACTGAAATGAAAAAGGCGCGGCGATATGCGTTCTTGGCATTTACGGCAATTCTGCTGATTTTTTCGGTTTTGTGCAGCGGAGCTTTAGCGGCAGATAATTTTAATATTATTACAATGCGTCCGGGAGTTGACAACAACAGCTTCAACAACAGCGAAAGCGATTTCGTCGGTAAAAACGAAAAAAGCAAGTATTATGTTACCGCCATTGAGCTTAATAAACTGACCGAGGGCGAGAGCGAGGATACAAAAAATCTTATTCTTTCACAGGTTCTGTCAAAATTTGACGGCGCCTGCTACGGAATTTCTGCAACAATGGCGCTGTCTTACACGGGCAGAATTGATTTGCCGAAATCAAATTATTATTCCGTAAATTTAAAGGATGACGATTTTTTCAGAAAAAGAATAAATTATTATCAGCTCTCACAGTACTGTGAAAATAAGGCGCCTGCAGTGACACAGGCAGTAACGAACGGGAAAATATCCGAGGATTCATTAAAGCAAATTGTGGAATACGCAAAAAAAGGAACGCCGTTTCTTGTTACGTTCAGGGCTGAAAATATTACTCATACGGTAGTTGCCTGCGGTTATGAATACGGCAGTGACGGTACGCACAGAGTGCGTATTTTGGACTGTAATAAAAAAGACGATTTTATGTTTTTGACAGTATCGGCAGGGTATAATTCGTGGAAATTTGACTCTTCGCCTTATGATACCGCCAAAATTTCGGATTTGTATTTTTCTACCTTAGACGTATTTTCGCCTTTCAGCTTTAAAAATGAGAATAAGACGGTTTATTCAACTGTAAGCAGCTCTTCGGTTATTGATACGGTTTGCGCGGGGCTGTCCTCGAATTTTACCCTTACTAATTCCGAGGGTAAAACCTTGAAGTTCAACAAGGGCGAATTTTCAGGCGACCTTACAGCTGATATTATAAAATATACAGCAAATTCAAATGAAGAAATTAGCTCAAAGGTTTTGTTTACAATAGACGATTCCGACAAATACACGGTAATTAACAATGGTGCAGAAATAGATTTGACGCTGGTGGGTGATAACGAACTTTTCTTTTCCGCGCAGGGCAAGAATATTAAAAAAATAACCGCCTCAGAAGGAGAAACCGTTCTTGAGGGCGAGAATATGGAATATTCCGTAAACATTCTCTCAACAGAGAACAATGTTGATATGATTAACATTTGCGGAGCAGACCCGGACAAGATAACATTTACGGTAAAAGACGGAGCTACTTTGTCAGATGCGGAAAACGGAAAAATACACGCTTCAATAATTTCTTACGGTCAGTTGTATGAAACAGATTTTGAAATAAACCACAAGAACTTCAGCGTTTATTATTCGGATGTTGTTAAAACAAATAAGGTAAGCGGTAAAGGCTCGCCCGTTGCGAAGACTGTTATTCTGTCTTTTGTAGCGGTGATATTTACCGTAACTGTTGTTTATACCGTAAAAAAGCGGATAAAGAAAAACGGCGAGGCTGAAAAAGGCGGGGCAAAAAATGGGTAAACTGCGTTTTTTAATTTCAATTATAATCGGAAAGCTTGTTTGTGCAATAGGTAAGCCTTTCGGAAAATCTACAAATCTTCCGGGAATCATAATGCTGAAAATTTGTCCCGATGCGCTTTCAAGGTTTAAAATGCCGCCGAAAACAGTTTGCGTTACAGGAACAAACGGTAAAACAGGCACCTCTAATTTGCTGACTCACATTATAAGGAGCAGCGGTAAAACTGTGATTAACAACTCAAAAGGCTCTAATATGGCAACGGGACTTGTTTCTGCTCTTGTGACGGACTCTACTGTTTCGGGAAAAATAAAATCGGATGTTGCCGTTTTAGAGGTTGATGAGCGTTCATCTCAGTTTATTTACACCCGTTTTACTCCTGACATTATTCTTTGCACGAATCTCTTCCGCGATTCAATAATGAGAAACGGTCACAGCGAATTTATATTTGATAAAATTAACGATTATCTTTCTGATAAAACTACTCTTGTACTGAACGGAAATGACGGAATTTCAGGGCTTTTGGGCGAGAATGTGTGTAAGAGAGTGTTCTTTTCCGTCGACAGAACGGAGCGCAGTACTGAAAATTGCAATGATACGGTGTGCGATTTAATTGCCTGCCCGAAATGTCACAAAATACTGTCCTTTGAGTATTATCATTATAACCATATCGGAAAGCCTGTGTGTAAAGAGTGCGGTTTTTCTCTTCCCGAAAGCAGCTTTACGGCGACCGATGTGGATTTTGAGAACGGAAAATTCCGAGTAACAGGTATAAACGGAGAAAATATGACTCTTCCGTTCCCAAGGGGTAACTTCTTTAATGTATTTAACATTACGGGAGCTGTTGCCGTTTGCAGACTTTTGGATATTGATGAAAAAGTAATTGAGGAAAGCACGCAGGACCTTTCTTCAAAAACGGGCAGATTTGACGATTCGGATTTCGGCGGAATTGAAATCGTTTCGATGCTTTCTAAAAATCAAAATCCCATTTCCTGTTCGCAAAGCTTAAAATTTCTTAACAGCGACAGCGAAGAAAAGGATGTTGTTTTGCTTATAACGGATTCAAACGATTCCGTTCACGGTCACGAGGACATTTCATGGCTTTATGACACGGATTTTTCACCGCTTAAGGATGACAGCGTTAAGACGGTTTATATTGGCGGGACACGTTGCTTTGACACTGCCGCCTGCCTTGAAATTAAAGGGATTGACCCGAGTAAGCTTAAACTGTTTACCGACTATTCCGAGCTTGCCGACGAGCTTGTTAAAAATAGCTGTGACGGCAGAAAAGCTGTTATTTATTTTGAACTTTATGCTACAAGAGTCGTAAAGATGATTAAGGAAAAAATGTCGGCAAGAGGGGGTAAATAACGGTGAAATTTGTAATTGAAATTCTTTATCCCGAATTTAATAATCTTTTCGGCGACAGAGGCAATGCCGAATACCTTAAGGCGAGAATCGAAAAATTCGGACGCGAGGTTGAAATAAAAGAAACAAATTTGTTTTCCGAGCCGAATTTTGTAAACGGAAAGACCGATATATTGCTGATAGGTCCGTGCACGGAAAAAGCGCAGATAATCGAATTGAGTGAATTGAAAAAATATTCTGACGCATTAAAAAAGCGTATTGAAAACGGCGGCGTTACCCTTGCAACCGGAAATGCATTTGAGCTTTTCGGCGAATACATTGAAAATCCGAAGGGCGAAAAGACAGAATGTCTGGGCTTTTTTCCGTATTTTGCAAAACAGTTTTCAAGGCTTCGCTATAATGACTGCGCAGTCGGCGATTTTAATGGAATGAAAATTGCGGGCTTTAAAAATTTGCTCAGCCATTCATACGGCGAAAATCCTTATCCCTTTCTTGAAATGAAGAAAGGAATAGGAATGAACAAAGATACGAAATCAGAGGGCGTTCATAAGAATAATTTCTTTGCAACCTATCATACGGGGCCTATTTTACCGCTCAATCCCGATTTTGCGGAATATCTCATAAAGCTGTGTGATAAAGACTTTGACGGATGTGAGCTGACGTTTGAAAAAACGGCATACGGTATGAGAATTAAAGAGCTTTTAAAATGATTTTATCAAATTACGGCGTTGAAGCGGGCATACCCGAGTATTACCGCATAAGAATGTCGGTAAAAAAGCAAAAAAGTGCA
>CANARN010000072.1 GCA_947364045.1 uncultured Clostridia bacterium | reverse complement strand
GTCCGAAAAAGCCTATTGAATTCATCGGTATTGCATTGGAAAAATCCGACTCTCCGCCCGCCATATTTATTCCTGCGCATTTACCCTGCATATATGCATTAGGCATAAGAGCCATAACCTTAACGCTTTCGGAGGATATGTCAAATGCCTCAGTACAGTCGCCTGCGGCGTAAATATCCGTAAGTGAAGTGCGCATTGAAGAGTCAATGTCAATACCTTTTCCGCACTTTCCGCCTGCATTTTTAAAAATATCGGTATTCGGCTTTACACCTACTGCAATAACAAGCACATCAAAATCTATTTTAGCTCCGCTTTTCATAAATGCGGTGTTTCCGTTAAATTTTACTGCTGTGTCACCGAGTAAAAGCTCAATACCGTTATTTTTAAGATGCTCTTCAACAATCTTTGAAGTATCCAAATCCAAAATGCTGGAAAGTACTCTTGTTGATAAGTCGCAAACTACTGTTGACTTTGCCGTACCCGCAATGCCCTCGGCGCATTTAAGACCGATAAGACCAGCGCCTATTATGAGTACGCGGCTTTGCTTAGTAACGGCTTTTTCAAGAGAAAAAGCATCGTCAAGGGTCATAAAGCTGAATTTTTGCGGAACTGTTTCAAGTCCTTCAAATTGCGGAACAAAAGGCGAAGCTCCGCTTGCAATCAGAAGCTTTTCGTAGCTTATGACATTTCCGCTTTCAAGTGTTACTGTTTTAGCGGTTGCATTAATGTCTTTTGCCGTTTCGCTCAAAAGCAGCCGGCAGTTATTTTGTGCGTAAAAATCTTCATTTCTGTAAAGCATTTTTTGGGCTGTTGTCTTGCCCTCAAGATAATATGAAATAAGAGGACGGCAGTAAGCCTTGTAAGGCTCTTTTGAAATAACGGTTACAGTTCCGATTTTATCAGCGCTGCGTATTCCCTCAACAGCGCCGACAGCGGCAGCGCCGTTTCCTATAATAACATATTTACTGTTGTTATTCATATTGCTTACCTCTCTTCATATACAATTGCTCCGTTAGGACAGCCTTTAACACAGGCAGGCTCGCCGCAGGAGTTTTTAAGACAAAGCTCGCACTTTTGAATTACTCCTTCGCCGTCCTGCGTTACTGCACCGAACGGGCATACAAGAATACAGGTTTGACAGCCTACGCACTTGTTTTTATCAATTTCCACGGCTCCGTCTTGATTTCTTGAAAGTGCGCCTGAAATACAGCTTTTAATGCAAATCGGGTCGGTACAATGACGGCAGGATACCGCAAAGGTTATTTTTTCATCGCCTTCAATTCTTATTCTCGGATAAATTTCTTTGCCTTTTAGCTTTGCCATATCCGAAAGACCTGAATTTGCAAATGCGCAGTTATATTCGCAAAGATGACAGCCGAGGCAGTGTTTTTCGTTAACAAATACTCTTTTCATTCGCCTGCGTGTGAGATACCGAGAATCTCAAGCTCCTTTTCCGTTAAATTTATACCCCGCAGCATAAGTCGGTTTCCGCGGAGCGCTTCGATTGAGTTAATACCCATTCCGCCCATTAGCTCCATTATTTCGTGACGCCAGGCTGTGAGAAGGTTAACAAGTCGCGTACTGCCGATGTCAGGGTTAAGCCTTTTTACAAGCTCGGGTCTTTGTGTTGCAATACCCCAGTTGCATTTACCGGTTTGGCAGGTACGGCACAGGTGACAGCCTAAAGCTATGAGAGCAGATGTTGCAATATAACAAGCGTCAGCGCCGAGAGCAATTGCTTTGACAATATCTGAGGCCGAGCGGATACTTCCGCCTGCAATCAAGGAAACATTATTTCGTATTCCCTCGTCGCGAAGTCTTTGGTCAACAGCTGCCAACGCAAGCTCAATAGGTATGCCAACGCTGTCCCTTATTCTTGTGGGAGCTGCGCCCGTTCCGCCGCGAAAACCGTCAATTGCAATAATATCCGCACCGCTGCGCGCAATACCGCTGGCAATGGCGGCGATGTTGTGTACCGCCGCAACCTTAACGATTATAGGCTTTTTATAATTAGTCGCTTCCTTTAATGAGAAAACTAATTGTCTTAAATCTTCAATTGAATAAATATCGTGATGCGGAGCAGGGGATATGGCGTCTGAGCCTTCGGGTATCATTCTGGTTTTTGAAACGTCGCCGACTATTTTAGCGCCGGGAAGATGTCCGCCGATGCCAGGCTTTGCGCCCTGACCCATTTTAATTTCAATAGCCGCGCCTGCGCTCAAATATTCTTCGTGAACACCGAATCTGCCGGACGCTATCTGCACAACGGTATTGTCGCCGTAGCAGTAAAAATCCTCGTGCAAACCGCCTTCGCCGGTGTTATAGTAAATTCCAAGCTCCTGCGCGGCTCTCGCCAGACTTTCGTGCGCGTTGTAGCTTATAGAGCCGTAGCTCATTGCCGAGAACATTACAGGCATAGAAAGCTCAAGCTGAGGTGGAAGCTCTGTCTTTAATGTTCCGTCGGGATTTCTTGTTATCTCTGAAGGCTTTTTTCCCAAGAAAACTCTTGTTTCCATAGGCTCTCTCAAAGGGTCGATAGGCGGATTGGTGACCTGAGATGCATTGATAAGAATTTTGTCCCAATAAACAGGCAGCGGTTTCGGATTACCCATAGAGCTTAATAAAACTCCTCCGCTTTGAGCCTGCTTGTATATTTCTTTGATTGTATCAGCCTGCCAGTTGGCATTTTCACGAAAAGAACAGTCGTTTTTTACAATTTTAAGAGCGCGGGTAGGGCAGAGAGCAACACATCTCTGACAGTCAACACATTTGGCGTCATCTGCTGTCATACATCCAAGCTCCTGGTCAAATAAATGCACTTCATTTGCGCACTGTCTTTCGCAAACTCGGCAGCCGATACAGCGCGATGTATTTCTGATTACCTCAAATTCCGGATAAATATAAGATATTCCCATCAGTATTTTCCCTCCTTAACTCTGACAATTATCGGTTCGCCGCCTGCAGGCGCGTAAATATTTTCCGCTTCAGGCTCTGCCGCTCTTATTGCGGCTTCTTCGCTTGCAATATAAACCGTGCCGTCTTTTTCAGCGCATACCATTGAACGC
The DNA here is from genome assembly GCA_947364045.1 of uncultured Clostridia bacterium. GTDB lineage: Bacteria > Bacillota > Clostridia > Oscillospirales > Acutalibacteraceae > Fimenecus. Next base: position 2,492 of record CANARN010000072.1, on the reverse strand, counting down.
AGCTTTAATCGGTCGTTAAGAGCCATAAGCCCGCCCTCAAAGCCGAGTATTATCGAAAACGGACCTGTTATTAAAAGGCTCGGGTAAACAGTACGCAGATATTCGTAAATTTTCTTTTCCTTTTCAGGCTTTTTATCTATGGTAGACCAGAAAGGCGCGGCGATTACAGCGGCCGTTTCCTCTAATGTAAGACCCTGCTTTCTTAAAAGATAATCGGCAATGTAGGTTATAACCTCTGTGTCGGTTTGTAAAGTGCATTTGTAGCCGAACATTTCAATGTATCTGCGGTTTGCATCGTATGACGAAATCTCGCCGTTATGTACTATTGAATAATCAAGAAGAGCAAAAGGGTGCGCGCCGCCCCACCAGCCCGGAGTGTTTGTGGGGTATCGGCCGTGCGCTGTCCAAAGGTAACCGGAATATTCATCAAGACGGTAAAAGGTACCGACATCCTCGGGAAAGCCGACCGCTTTGAAAACGCCCATATTTTTACCGCTTGAAAATACGTATGCTCCGCTGATTTGCGTGTTAATTTTCATAACGGTCCTTGCAATATATTCTTTTTCATCAATCTGAAGTCTTGCAAGTACAGAGCTTAACGGCGCGACAAAGTAACGCCAGATAAGCGGAACATTTGTAATTTCCGGAATTTTCTTTATAGGAATATTTTCTGCCTTGACAATCTCGAAGCCGTCTTTTAAAAAGTTTTCGCAGGCAATTCTGTCGGAATTATCGTTATAGAAAATGTGAAAAGCATAAAATTCCTTATAGTCGGGGTAGATGCCGTATGCGGCAAATCCGCCGCCCAAGCCGTTTGAACGGTCATGCATGGGAATCATACTTTTTATTATTTTTTCACCGCAAAACCTGTTTCCGTCTTTTGAAATCATAGCGGATATTGCGCAGCCCGACGGGATTCTGACCTCGCCCTCTAACAGCGGTCTTTTGTACATAGGACTCATCCTTTCGAATAAAATAAAAAAAGCGCCAGTCAAGCGAAATTTCGCCTGAATGAACGCCTTTGCTCAATATTTTATTATTTTTCTTTTTTCGATTATAGCACAAGGCTCTTGCGCTGTCAAGATAATGGCTAATGATAAATAAGTGCAAAAAAATGCGATTTATTAAGCGTAAATTTGTGCATATTTGCGACTTGAAAAAGTAAAACGCAGAGAGTATAATGCAAAACATAAGGCAAGGGCGTCTTGATGGTTGTCATCAAGGCGCTTTTACTTTTATACCGCTTGCGGTAAATAAAAATACGAATTATTAAACGGGCAACGACGTCTTTCCTCCCGGTACTCAACAGTCGGGAACAGACGGAATTGCCCGCTTTTTTAATTCGGAAAAAGGAGATTTTATTATGAGTAAGGTTACGGAAACATTCGGGTGTATGGTATTTGACGACAGAGTTATGAAAGCAAATTTGCCGACAGAAATTTACCGTTCTCTCAAAAAGACGATTGATGAGGGTTCACGCCTTGACATAAAGGTTGCAGATGCTGTTGCGACTGCTATGAAGGATTGGGCTGTTGCCAACGGAGCTACCCATTTTACACATTGGTTTCAGCCGCTGACAGGTGTGACAGCTGAAAAACACGATTCGTTCATCACTCCCGCGCCTGACGGCAGAGTTATTATGGACTTTTCAGGCAAAGAGCTTATAAAGGGCGAGCCTGATGCATCTTCATTTCCCTCAGGCGGACTCAGAGCCACTTTTGAAGCGAGAGGCTACACTGCATGGGACCCCACATCTTTTGCTTTTATTAAAGATAAAACCCTTTGCATTCCTACTGCGTTCTGCTCCTACGGCGGCGAGGCTTTGGATAAGAAAACTCCTTTACTTCGTTCAATGGAGGCAATAAATAAGCAGGCAATGCGAATTTTAAAGCTGTTCGGCAATGCAGACGGTGTTAAATGCGTCAGAACCTCAGTAGGTCCCGAGCAGGAGTATTTTCTTGTTGACAAGGATATGTTCGAGCAGAGAAAAGACCTTAAATTTACAGGCAGAACACTTTTCGGCGCAAAAGCGCCTAAGGGACAGGAGCTTGATGACCATTATTTCGGCGTAATCAAACCGAGAGTAGCGGCTTATATGGCAGACCTTAACGAAGAGCTTTGGAAGCTGGGTATTCTTGCAAAAACAGAGCATAATGAGGTTGCTCCCGCTCAGCACGAATTAGCGCCCATCTATACAACAACAAATATTGCCACGGACCACAACCAGATTACAATGGAAATTATGCAAAAGGTTGCCGCAAAGCACGGACTTGTTTGTCTTTTGCACGAAAAACCGTTTGCCGGCGTTAACGGCTCAGGTAAGCACAACAACTGGTCAATGGCGACAGACACAGGCGTTAACCTTTTAACTCCGGGTGAAACACCTTACGAAAACGCACAGTTTTTATTATTTCTTTGCGCAGTTATTAAGGCTGTTGACGATTATCAGGATTTATTGCGCCTTTCCGTCGCAACCGCAGGCAATGACCACA
>CANARN010000071.1 GCA_947364045.1 uncultured Clostridia bacterium | reverse complement strand
TCTACACTAATCTTAACACTCTTTCCCTACACGACGCTCTTCCGATCTAATACAATTTACTAAAAATTCTGCTTCATCTTCGCCCGTAAACCAAGACGGCGTAATACGAACCGTTCCGCTGCCGAGAGTATTAAATTTTTTGTGGGCTAAAGGAGCACAGTGAAGACCGCCTCTTACGCAAATTCCTTTTTCATCTAAAAGAGCGGCAGTTTCTTCGCTGCGCTTTGAGTTAACATTAAATGACAAAACGGGAGTTTTCGGTATTCCGTCATAAAAATCCGTATACAAAGCTATATTTCTACATACTTTTAGTTCATCGTAAATATATTTTATTATTTTGTTTTCATGCAATAAAATATTCTCACATTTTGCATCTGCAACAAATTTTATTCCGGCATTAAGTCCGGCAATGCCGTGAACATTCGGGGTTCCGCTCTCAAATCTGTCGGGAGAGAAAGAAGGCTGATTTAAGTCTTCGGAATTGCTCCCCGTTCCCCCTTCGGTCAAAGTATTAAGCCTGACATTATTTGAGAGTATTATCAAACCTGTTCCCATAGGACCGTAAAGACCTTTATGCCCCGCGCAACAAATTATGTCAGCTCCGCATCTTTTCATATCAATCGGCAAGCAACCTGCTCCCTGCGCTGCATCAAGAATAAACATAATTCCGTATTTATGCGCTTCCTGCGCAATTTGTTGAGTGGGTGGCATTATTCCGAACACATTTGAAGATAGCGTGCATATTACTGCAACAGTATTTTTTCTGAAAGCATTGACAAAATTATTTACGGTATCCGCACTGTCGGAGGTAACTTTTGCAACAGAATAGTCACACAAGCCTGATTTTTTAAGTTTTTCAAGAGGTCTTATAACAGAATTGTGTTCCAAATCGGAAATAACAAAATGTGAACCTTTGCGGCTCAAGCCTTTAATTGCGGCATTAAGTGAATAAGTGCAGCCTGAAGTAAAAATAACATTTTCCGTTTCGGCATTAAAAAACTGCGCTGCCGACGCTCTCGCATTATATATCATTTCAGCAGATTTCATTGCAGATTTATAACCGCCTCTTCCCGGATTTGCACAAATATCAAAAAAAGACATTTGAACTGCCTGCACAACGGAAAACGGTTTCGGAAATGACGTTGCAGCGTTATCAAAATATATCATTTTACCGCATCATATCCCGTATATTTAATTTTACCCATATCAAAAGAATTTTTCACTTTTTCGGCATCGCCGAATACAGTCAGACTGTATCCGCATCCTTCACCTTTTTGAGGGTTGGGGTTTTTCATCATTCTTGTTTCAGCACCCAATCTCTCAGCAAGATTTTTAGCCTTTATTGCATAAGTTATTGAATTAAACTTAAAAATTACTTTGTCCATAAAAAAACACCGCCCTGTCACATCTTATGCAGCAGAGCGGAATTTGATATTTGTTTTACCGTAAGCGTTATGGTAAAATTTCGTCCGTGTCCGGCGGTTTGCCGTTAGGCAGAGGAGGACGGACATATAAATCTTTTTAAAATGAACGCGTGCGTTTATTTTTCAATAAGCACCACAGCGTGCGCCGCTATTCCCTCTTTGTGTCCCGTAAATCCGAGACCTTCTTCTGTTGTTGCCTTTACGCTTACACAATCAATAGAAATTTCAAGCGCTTTTGCAATATTTTCACGCATTGATAAGATATGCGGGGCTAATTTCGGGGCCTGCGCCAAAAGGGTTGCATCAACATTCGCAACTGAATATCCCTCGTTTTTTATCAAAGCATTTACTTTTCTTAAAAGTTCTAAGCTGTCTGCATCTTTATATGCTTCATCACTATCGGGAAAATGCTTTCCGATATCGCCCAGTGCCGCCGCTCCAAGCAAGCTGTCGGAAATTGCATGCAGCAAAACATCGGCATCGGAATGGCCTAAAAGTCCAATATCATTATTGGGAATCTCCACTCCGCCCAAAATAAGTTTTCTGTTTTCCGTAAGCCTGTGAACATCATAGCCGTGTCCTATTCTAATCATTGTTCCTACTCCTTAAAATTGCTTCAGCCAAAATAATGTCATCACGCGTTGTTATCTTAATGTTTAAAGAATCTGACTCCACAGCGTAAACGGTCTTCCCGAATTTTTCCATAAGCATACAGTCATCGGTGAACAATTCACTGTCAGGAACACTTTTCATAGCCGTCAAATATGCATTTTTTTCAAAAACCTGCGGCGTCTGCATTAGACGGACTGTATTACGGTCAACAGTTTTTATTATTTTTCCGCTTTTATCAGAAATTTTTACTGTATCCTTTGCCGTTTGTGCCGCCGATGCCGCGCCGAATTTTATGGCAGCATTAACCGTATTCTCAATAATTTCCTGTGTAACAAACGGTCTTGCGCCATCATGAATCGCAATATATTCGCAATTTTCTGAGGCAGCAAATATACCGTTAAACACACTTTTTTGCCTTGTGTCTGCACCTCTTACAACTGCTTTTACTTTATTAAAGCCATATTTTTCAATTATATCTTTAATTTTTTCAATTAAATCTTCACGCGTTACCACGACAATTTCGCTGATTATTTCAGATTTTTCAAAAGCAGAAACAGCCCTTGCGATAACGGGCATTCCGCCTATATCCAAAAGCTGTTTGTCTATACCGTGCATACGTGAAGACGATCCTGCCGCCACAATAACGGCAGACACTTTTTTTATATAGTCACTTTTTTTCACGGCAGTATTCATATTTACCTCTTATCAGAATTAAAGTAAAGCTTCCACTGCTGATATTTTAGCACATAAGCAGAAAATTTCAACTGCTTTTTTTAATTCATCGTTTGACGGAAACGTAGGTGCAATACGTATATTTTTGTCCTCAGGGTCTTTTCCGTAGGGATAAGTAGCGCCAACTGTCGTAAGAACAAGACCCGCCCCTTTACAAAGCTCACCTATTCTCTTAGCGCTGCCGACTGCGGTGTTATAGCTGATAAAGTATCCACCGTTAGGTTTAATCCACTCTCCTATTCCGAGAGGCGCAATTTCACTTTCCAATGCATCAAGTACAATTTTAAACTTGGGTGCAATAATAGCCGCATGCTTTTTCATATGCGCTTTTATTCCGTCTGCATTCTTATAATATCTTACATGGCGAAGCTGATTAAGCTTGTCAAAGCCGATTGTCTGCGAACTCATTCTCTTTTTAATATCGGCAACATTGTTTTTTGAAGCGGCAATTGCAGAAATTCCGGCGCCGGGGAATGAAATTTTTGAAGTTGATGTAAATTCAACAAAATAATCTTCCGTACCGTATTTTTGGCACGCGTCAAATATGTTCATAAGCGTATCGGGAGTATCGGTTAAATCGTGTACGCAGTAAGCATTGTCCCAAATAACTCTAAAATCCTTTGCGGCGGGTTTTAAAGAAGCAAGAGCGTCAACCGTCTCATCGGTATATGTAACGCCGTCGGGATTAGAGTATTTCGGCACACAGAACATACCCTTTACAGACTCGTCCTTAATAAGCTCTGCAATTTTTAAAACATCAGGTCCGTTTGACGTCATAGGAACCGAAATCATCTCAATTCCGAAATATTCTGCTATTCCGAAATGTCTGTCATATCCCGGTACATTGCAGATGAATTTAATATTTCCCTGCTCTTTCCAAGGCTTACAGCCTCCTATTCCCGAAACCATACACTGACAAATAAAGTCAAACATAAGATTAAGGCTTGACGACCCGCCGATAATTATATTATCAGGTGAAACAGAAAGAATTTCGGAAAAAAGCTTTTTGCACTCCGGAATACCGTCAAGAACACCGTAATTTCTACAGTCAATGCCGCTGTCGGAAATGCAAGTGTCACCGCCGTTAAATACTTTTAAAACATCATAAGACAGCTCAAGCTGGTCATGTCCCGGTTTACCTCTTGACATATCAAGAGAAAGATTCAAGCTTTTAATTTCATCATATTTCTTTAAAAGCTCATCTTTTAGGATAAGTAAATCTTCTTTTTTCATTTCAGCATACTTCAAAATAATGACCTCCAACGGATTTTGTATTATTTTATAACAAAAGCTTCAATTTTGCAAGTGCTTTAGCTAAAAACTGCATTTTTTATTAAATTTCCAACAGATATTTACCGTTTTTTGAATTTTAAAACAATAAATTATCCAAAACAGTATTTCTTTTTACAAATATAATATGCTATTTTACAAAAATGCGTTTAATGCTTATTGAATTGAGAAAAGTAATATGGTAGAATAATCAAAAAAATTTAGTATTAACGGAGAATAAGGTAATGGAAATTTTAAAATTAAAGCCTATTTTCAAAGATTATATTTGGGGAGGCAACAGACTGCGTACAGAATTCGGATTTGACAGTGAATACGACATTATGGCTGAGGGTTGGATGCTTGCCGCAAGAGACGACGGAGAAAACACCGTTATCGGCGGAAAATTTGACGGTCAGCCTTTTTCACAGGTAATTAAAGCAAATCCCGATTTTTTAGGAGCAAACGGGAACAAATTTTCCTTCTTTCCCCTGCTAATTAAACTTATTGACGCTAAAAACGATTTATCGGTTCAGGTTCATCCAAATGATGAATACGCAATGAAAACTAAAGGCGAATTCGGCAAAACAGAATGTTGGTATATTCTTGACTGCGACGAGGACGCAGAGCTGATTTTCGGTTTTAACAAAGAAATCTCAAAAGATGAATTCAGAAAATCCGTTGAAAACGGAACATTTCTTCAGTATGTAAACCGTGAAAAAGTAAAAAAAGGCGACTTGTTTTTCATTGAAGCAGGCACATTACATGCAATCGGAAAAGGCATTTTACTTGCAGAAATTCAGCAAAATTCAAATATAACATACAGAGTTTACGACTACGGCAGACTCGGCGCAGACGGAAAGCCAAGACCGTTACACATTGAAAATGCTATTGATGTAACTGATTGTGTGCCGCCGAAGAAAGAAGCAAAAGGCGCAGAAATACCTCAAGAATTTGACGGATTCACAAAACAAAGTCTTGTTAAATGTGACTTGTTTACTGTTGATAAATATTCGGTTCACGGCACATTCAGTTTAAATGCGGATAACACCTCTTTCCTTTCACTGCTTGTAACGGACGGTAACGGTAAAATCGGAAATTTCAACATAAAAAAAGGTGACAGCCTGTTCGTTCCCGCATCTTACGGTGAATTTTCACTCAGCGGTAATTTTGATGTAATAGTTTCGAGGGTATAAATGAATTCATATAACAGAACAAGACTTTCCTGCTACACCGGATATTTTGTACAGGCAATTATCAACAATCTGCCGCCGCTCCTTTTCATTGTATTTCACGAGCATTATAAAATCGACCTTCAACGGCTGTCATTGCTTATTACCGTAAATTTTGTTTCACAAATCGCAATCGATTTATTTGCCATTAAATTTTCAGACAAAATCGGGTACAGAGTACTCTCCGTTATATCGCAGGGAATAACGGCATTCGGGCTAATCTGTCTTGCTGTTTTGCCGAACATTATTAACGCGTTTACGGGGATTGTTATTTCGGTCATTTTAAACGCATTATGAAGCGGACTTATTGAGGTTATTTTAAGCCCTATCATTGTAGCAATTCCTAGTGATAAAATGACCT
>CANARN010000070.1 GCA_947364045.1 uncultured Clostridia bacterium | reverse complement strand
GCACGCTATGAGCGCGGGAAGCTATATCGGCAAAGAAGAAATTTGTCCGTCTGAAAAGGGTGTTAAAAAGTTTTATATTAAAGATAATCTTTTAAAGGGCTTTATCATTATAAACGATACTGAAAAAGCGGGAATTTACACAAATATGATAAGAAATAAAGTTCCCGTTGACAGTGTTGATTTTAATTCATTAAAGCGTTCTCCTACTCTTTATTCACTCGGCAGAGATTATTGTAAATCTAAACTCGGAGGTGTCGTATAATGGTTATTAACGCTAAAGAGCTTGACTACTCGGCTCTTAATCAGAAAATCAGAGAAGCCGACGGAAAATGCAATATTGAAGAATGTCTCGGTCAACGGTTTATCGGAGCGGGAATGTCGGATAAAAATATTGAAATCAGCGGTATTCCGGGTAACGCTATGGGAGCATACCTTAACGGAGCTGAAATCACGGTTAACGGCAATGCTCAGGACGCAGTCGGCGACACAATGAACAACGGAAAAATCGTCATTCACGGAAGCGTAGGCGACGCCGTGGGTTATGCTATGCGAGGCGGAGAGATATATGTTAAAGGCAATGCAGGCTACCGCGCGGGAATACATATGAAAGAATATAAAGAAAAAAAGCCCGTTATGGTTATCGGAGGATGCGCGGGCAGCTTTTTAGGCGAATACCAGGCTGGAGGTCTGATTATCCTTTTGGGAATTGATAAAAATGAAAAAGCAATTGTAGGAAATTTCCCCTGTACAGGAATGCACGGCGGAAAGGTTTTTCTGAGAGGCGATATTGACAGGATTTCATTGCCGAAGCAGGTGTCAACACGTGAAGCAACTGCGGAAGATATTGAAGAAATTAAACCGTATATCGACGAATATTGCCGACTATTCGGATTTGAACAAGAAAAAATTAATTCTGAAAAATTTACCGTCATTTCCCCTGACAGTAAAAATCCGTATAAGCAAATGTATGTTCAAAATTAGATTACCTAAAACTATCAGAACAGCCCTTGAAAGATTTATAATCTTTTTAGGGCTGTTTTCATAACTTTTTTCAAAAAAAAATCAAATTACCGATTGACAAAGTAGGTAAATAGTGGTATACTGCATATTACCAACTGAAAAGGTCGGTAATATTGGAGGCACGTACACTATGAATTATTATTTTGAAAAGCTTCTCAGAGAGAATTTCCGATTCGGGCGAATGTATAAGTGTTATCATTAAAGTTTACTAAATAACACATTTAACATTCACTTGAAAGGAATAATTATTATGTCAGAATTTAAATTTGAAACCTTACAGCTTCACGTCGGTCAGGAAACTCCCGACATTGCCACAGACGCACGCGCAGTGCCTATATACGCAACCACATCTTATGTTTTTAAAAACTCTGCCCACGCCGCCGCACGTTTTAATCTTACAGACGCAGGTAATATTTACGGCAGACTTACAAACTCGACTCAAAGTGTGTTGGAGGAGCGTGTCGCCGCTCTTGAAGGCGGTGTTGCCGCTTTGGCTCTCGCTTCTGGCGCTGCCGCAATTACATATACGATTGAGGCTCTTGCGCAAAACGGCGGTCACATTGTAGCGCAGAAGTCCATATACGGCGGAAGCTATAATTTACTTGCCCACACTCTCCCGAATTTCAATATCTCATCAACATTTGTTAATATTCACGACCTTTCGGAAGTTGAAAATGCCATTCGGGAAAATACAAGAGCAATTTACATTGAAACGCTCGGCAACCCCAACAGCGACATTCCTGACATTGACGCGCTCGCCGAACTTGCACACAGGTACGGTCTGCCGTTAGTTGTGGATAATACCTTCGGAACACCATACCTTATCCGCCCCATAGAACACGGAGCTGACATTGTTGTTCATTCAGCTACAAAATTTCTCGGCGGACACGGCACAACGCTCGGCGGCATAATTGTTGATTCCGGTAAATTTGACTGGACTGCAAGCGGAAATTACCCTGCGATTGCCGAACCGAACCCCAGCTACCACGGCGTATCTTTCGTGCAAGCGGCAGGACCTGCGGCATTTGTGACATATATCCGCGCTATTTTACTGCGTGACACCGGAGCGGTTATTTCACCCTTTGCAGCTTTTCTGCTTTTACAGGGCATTGAAACTCTTTCTCTTCGCTTAGAACGCCATGCGGAAAACACAAAAAAGGTTGTTGAATTTCTCTCAGGGCATCCGCTTGTTGAAAAGGTCAATCACCCGTCATTGCCGGAGCATCCCGATAATGCATTATATAAAAAATATTTTCCAAACGGCGGAGGTTCGATTTTTACGTTTGAAATTAAAGGCGGTCAGGCACAGGCTCACAAATTTATTGATAATCTAAAAATCTTTTCACTGCTTGCCAATGTTGCCGATGCAAAAAGCCTTGTTATTCACCCTGCTACCACTACTCACAGTCAGTTAACGAAGGAAGAGCTTTCAGACCAGAATATCCACCCAAATACCATTCGTCTTTCTGTGGGTCTTGAGCATATAGATGATATTATCGCCGATTTACAGCGCGGTTTTGATGCAATTAAGGAGGAAAACTAATGAAAATCTACACATCTGCTGATGAACTTATCGGTAAAACTCCCCTTTTGGAGCTTACTAACATTGAAAAGGAATTGAATTTGAACGCAAAAATTTTTGCTAAGCTTGAATATTTTAATCCTGCCGGCTCAGTTAAAGACAGGGTTGCAAAGGCAATGATTGACGACGCCGAAAAAAGCGGTAAACTTAAAAAAGGCTCGGTAATTATTGAGCCGACATCGGGCAATACAGGCATAGGTCTTGCCTCCGTAGCGGCGGCAAGAGGTTACCGTATAATCATTGTTATGCCTGAAACGATGTCCGTTGAACGCCGTCAAATTATGAAAGCTTACGGCGCGGAACTGGTGCTGACAGAGGGCGCAAAGGGAATGAAAGGCGCAATTGAAAAAGCAGAAGAGCTTGCGGCGGAAATTCCGGACAGCATTGTAGCAGGTCAGTTTGTGAATCCTGCAAACCCAAAGGCGCATTTTAATACAACAGGTCCTGAAATTTATGAAGATACAGACGGAAATGTTGATATTTTTGTTGCAGGCGTGGGAACAGGCGGAACAATTTCAGGCGTGGGCGAATATCTTAAATCAAAAAATCCCGATATTAAAATTGTTGCTGTTGAGCCGTCTTTATCTCCTGTGCTGTCAAAAGGTACGGCGGGAGCACACGGTATTCAGGGTATCGGCGCAGGGTTTGTTCCCGATGTTCTCAATACAGAAATTTACGATGAGATTATCACCGTTTCCAATGAAGACGCATATAAAACGGGTAAGCTTATAGGCAGAAAAGAAGGCGTTCTTGTGGGTATTTCCTCAGGCGCGGCCGCATTTGCTGCGACTGAGCTTGCAAAACGCCCCGAAAACGAGGGTAAAAACATAGTTGTGCTTTTGCCTGATACGGGCGACAGATATTTGTCCACTCCCCTTTTCGCAGACTGATTTAAAGTTAATCGGCACCCAATTTACAGGTGCCGATTTTTGTGATTTTATAATGAGGTAATTTGTTATGATGATTTCAACAAAAGGCAGATATTCACTGAGGGTTTTAATTGACCTGGCGGAGCATTTCGGCGATGGGTTTATTCCTATGAAAGAGATTGCGGAAAGACAGGGAATTTCACTTAAATATTTAGAGCGGTTTATTCCCTTGCTGTCAAAAAGCGGATTTATTGAGGGCGTGCAGGGCAAGGGCGGCGGATACCGCCTTAAAAGAGCGCCCGAAGAATACACAGTCGGCGAAATTCTGCGTGTTGTTGAGGGCAATTTCGCCCCTGTCTCCTGCCTTGAGTGCGGGGCAAAGCCGTGCGAACGTATCAATGAGTGCCGCACAATTTCAATGTGGAGAAATCTGCAAAAAACGGTAAACGAATACTTCGACGGCATCACCTTAAAAGATTTAATGCGTAATTCAGAAGAAATTTTGTAATACGATTTATTTTGGGAATTGCTATTTTTGTGAAGTAATGATAGAATTAAGTTAATGCTTATGAATGGAGCAATACTCAAATGAGTTACACCATTGAAAAATTGGATATTAACGATTACAAAAAATGCAATAATATATGGAATATGTCTGCCTGTGAATTTACGGAAAAATTCCGTCGGGAAATTGAAGAAAATAACCGTGTAGTTTTTATTTATAAAGAAAAAGGTAAATTTATAGGTGAAATCGCTTATGTACTCCAAATGAACGACAGCGATTATACAATACCTGGCAAGCGGATATATATTTCACGTTTAATCGTAAAATCAACTCACAGAAATAAAGGAATCGGCGGTGTTTTGATTGATTATATTCTCAATGAAGTTAAACAAATGGGATACAGCGAAGCGACAATCGGCGTGGATAAAAACAATCTGACGGCATTGCACCTTTACAGGAAAAAGGGATTCACAAAAGTAATTTTTGACGGAAAAGACGAATACGGTGAATTTTACAAATTATTAAAAGTATTATAATATCGCCTTTTGGAAAGGATTATTCAATATGAGCATGAAAGAAAAACTGCACACACGTGAGCTGTATTTGCCTGATGATGACGAAATAATGCAGGAACAGCTTATGTGCCTTGACAGGCTGTACGATTTTAATATGACACGCCCCACGCAGCTTCAAAAGCGTGAGGAAATGCTTAAAGAAATGTTTGCGGAGATTGGCAAGGACTGCTACATTGAACCCCCTCTTCACTCGAATTGGGGCGGTAAACACTGCCACTTCGGCGACTGTGTTTATGCCAATTTTAACCTGACATTAGTTGACGATACGCATATTTACATAGGTTCAAACACTATGCTCGGTCCTAATGTCACAATAGCCACGGCAGGCCACCCCATTTTGCCAGAGCTTCGGGAACAGGCGTATCAATTTAATGCTCCCGTTCACATCGGCAAAAACTGTTGGCTCGGAGCGGGCGTAATTGTTCTGCCGGGTATTACAATCGGCGACAATTCGGTCATAGGAGCCGGCAGTGTTGTTACTAAAGATATTCCCGAAAATGTCGTTGCAGTCGGCAACCCGTGCCGAGTACTCCGTGAAATAGGCGAAAAAGACAGAAAATACTACTTTAAGGATTTAAAAATAAAGCTCTGAGGTGAAAGCAGTGGCAGTATTTGAGGATTTTCAAAAATTAGACATACGAGCAGGTACAATTATTTCAGCAAACGCCTTCCCAAAAGCGAAAAGACCTGCGTATCAGCTTACAATTGATTTCGGAGAAGAAATAGGCATAAAAAAGTCCTCGGCGCAAATAACACAGTGCTACTCTGCCGAAGATTTAGTCGGCAAACAGATTTTGGCGGTCGTTAACTTTCCGCCGAGGCAAATTGCCGATTTTATGTCCGAGGTGCTTGTTCTCGGAACTTATTCGGAACAGGGCGTTGTGCTTGTTACACCCGATTTCAAAATTGAAAACGGCGACAAATTAGGATAAATTTTAATAAAAATCGCACAAAAAAGGTTGACTTGATATATTTTCAAGCCAACCTTTTATAATGCAAACGTTACATTTTTACTTTTCAGGTTTAATGCTGACATCGCCTGAAAAAAGAGTTTCCGCTTCGCCGTTTCCGTCTTTTTTCACTACAAGATTGCAGTTTTCGTCAATATAA
>CANARN010000069.1 GCA_947364045.1 uncultured Clostridia bacterium | reverse complement strand
GACTATGCAGTTCTACGTAAAGAAATTCAGTTTATCAAAATAAACAAGCAAAGAAATAATCCGACACAGCATTTATTCCGTGTCGGATTTTGTTTTTGTCTCTTCAAAATATGCCAAGCATTTTTTAATGGGTTTATCTGACTTGATTTTTATAATTAACCGTACTGCTATTGCTGTCATCAAAAGCAAAACATAAAAACTGCTGTTTGGAATAAATTGTAATATCTGCGTAATATCTTCATTTGCAATCGGTCTGCCTATATTAAACAAAAAGACTGCCGTAACGGATATTGCCGTTGACAGCAACCCTATTCCGTTCAAAATAAATGTTATATACCAAATCCAAAAGCTTTTATTTTCTGATAACCGTGATATTACAAAAGAAAAAGCAATCGGAAAAACCGTACCGTTAAGTCCGGTAAAAGCTATGCCGATTTTACTTATGCTTGTCATATTACACAGAACATTCGGAAAAGGTAACAAATTAAACTCTAAAACTTGCGTACCTAATAAAAGCGCCGCTGCGGAATGCCCCGTTTCATGCAGAAACGGATAAATAAATACCGCAGTTAACAACCCCAAAAACAGAATACCTGCAAGCTTTATTAAATCTTTCATTTAATCGCCGTGCGATACAGCATTCACACAAAAAGCGCATTAAAAAAACAGCTTATTGTGCAAGGTATCGTTCCTTTCTTTGTATTTCAAGCTACCACCTATTACATATTATTGGCGGTGCCGTTTACGTTAATCACAGCTTTAAAATAAATGATACTTTACTGCGGTATATCAGAAACCGTTTATTGACGTTTTGACACATTTTGATATAAAAAAAGGCGGCTTCTCTTGAAATGAAAAGCCGCTTTCTGCATAATAAATTTTATATTACTTACGGTAAATATTATCTTCGCTGATTCTTTTACCCCAATTATTGTCTATCGGCCTGCTATCTCTCATACAGCACACCGTATCCGACACAGTATTAAACAGTATTTCTGTTCCTTGGCTGTCAGCTCTGTAATTAACCGCTCTGTCCGCGCCTATGCCGAAATTTCCTGCTGTATGTACAGCGTCAATATTTGCGCCGATAAAAAGAAATTCCCAACCGTATTTTTCTTTCTGACGCTCTATCATTTTCTTAACCTCATCACTTGAATACATATGGCTGGCATTTTCCATTCCGTCTGTTGTAATAACAAACATCGTATGCTCCGGCACATCCTCGGGACGCGCGTATTTATGAATATTACCAATGTGATGAATTGCTCCGCCGATAGCGTCAATAAGCGCCGTACAGCCTTTGACTGTGTAATCATTTTCGGTCATTTTCGGCACCTCGGAAAGCTTAACTCTGTCGTGCAGCACCTCTGAAACATCGTCAAAAAGAACAGTTGAAATAAAGCACTCCCCATCCTGCCTTCTTTGCTTTTCAATCAGCGAGTTAAAGCCGCCTATGGTATCGCTTTCCAGTCCCGACATAGAGCCGCTCCTGTCTAAGATAAATACGAGTTCTGTAATATTGTTTTTCATAAAGAAAACCTCTCTTTCATTTGATGGCATCATTTTACCATAATGAAAGAGAGCTTCGGTCGCATAAAAAGCGACAAATTATACCCCCAACAAGCTTTGGTCAAACGCAAACAGCGCTTCATTTATTTCAAAAATATTGTAATTCCCTTTCACAATAAAATACTCAATAATTATATCAAACTTATTGCTGTGAGAAAGAGCAAAACCTGCCTTCATTAGAAAATCCTTAGTTTCATCAATGGACATTTCAAGTGCTATTGCAAAAGCAATCGCAGTCTGCTTACTCGGTCTGTAATTTACGTCACTGCGTATTTTAGAGAACAATTTACGGTCGATATTTGCCTTTTTGTAACACTCAGAATCCTTCATATCCTTCTCGTCAATCTTCCGCAGCAGCATTTCCGAAAAGCTCTCGTCAATCTGATTTAAGGCGTCGTCAAGGCTCTGCATTTTCGGCATTGTCGCCTTTGCCTGCTGAGCCAAAGGCACTGCCGTATTCACATCCAAGCTGTCAGAAATAATTCGGGTTTCACCGAGAAGCTCGCTTTCGCCAAAGTAATTGCGACGAGTTCGGTTAAATTCAAAATGAGTATCTACATATTTATCATCAATATATGACGCAATATCCGCAAACAATTTTTCACTGATTTGGAATGATGACTTGTCGAACACCACGATATATACAAGCATTTCGTGTTCCAGTAAAAACTGTGTAATAACGTCTACCGCAACCCGAAGCGCCTGAGCCCTTGGGTATCCATACGCGCCCGACGAAATAAGAGGAAAAGCAACCGACTCACACCCATTATCAAATGCAAGTGCAAGTGACTGAAGATAGCAGGCTTCAAGCAGTTCTTTCTCTCCGTGATTACCGCCTTTCCACCTCGGTCCTACGGTATGAATAACATATTTACACGGCAGATTATATCCGTATGTTAGCTTAGCTTCGCCAACTCTGCAACCGCCGAGCTTCATACATTCAAGTAAAAGCTTCTTTCCTGCGGCTTTATGTATCGCGCCGTCAACGCCTCCGCCGCCGAGCAATGTTGAATTTGCCGCATTAACTATTGCATCGCAGTGAATTTTCGTTATATCATTCCGTATAATCTGAATCGGCACAACAATCACCCTTTCCGCTATATAATATACTACTTAACAATAAAAATCAAGCAGAAGAAATCAGCAAAAGGACTTTCAAAATTATATTTGTTATAAACTAAAGCAAAATAATTATCATAAAAATTCTCTGAGAAGACAGCTTGTTTAACGCAATATTATATAAAATAGCTGTTCTTTATCTCTTAATAAAAAAAGAAAGCCCCGTACGCGAATTGCGTGTCGAGGCTCTCGACTGTAAAGATGATATAAAAGAGATGCATTTTGAAAATTTTATTGAGGACTTGAACTAGTGAGAAATTAATTTTTATACTTAAAATGAAATATTGCTACGCAATATGAAATAAGGCCCTGACTTCGTCAGAACCTTGTGAAATTTTCTGCTTTGCAGAAAATGAAATAAAATTCATTCCTTAATATGCCGCAGGCATATTTCACATTTGCAAAGCAAATATTTCACATCGAAGATGTTTCACTCGTTCCGAAGGAACGAATTTCATTGAAAAAAGCACGCAAAAGCGTGCTTTTTTCATGGCTCCCCCTGTCGGGCTCGAACCAACGACAACTCGGTTAACAGCCGAGTGCTCTACCGACTGAGCTAAGGAGGAATATAATCTTTAGTGCTAAAATATAATATCAGATTCCAACACTTTTGTCAATAGTTTTTTTACTTTTTTCAAAATAAATTTGCTAAGCCAAAAATAATAATTGAAATCACTCATTAGGCACAATTTTTTATATTCAATATCGCTTACTGCATAACCAATTTAAAGCAGACCGATTTAATCGGTATATCAAATGCGTTTGCAAGTTTATTTCATATATGTTACAATTAAAATATGTAAACAGATACAGGAGGTAAATCTGAATGGACAATGAGAAATATGCAAAAATTGACATAGAATTGCAAAAAGAAATTAAATCAAATACAGAAAACCATTGGATGAATCCTTATGCCTTTAGAGATTGCAACGCTGTAAGACGGAACAACGATTTTGACAAGGCGAATCTTTGGCGTCCTGTATTTGTAAGAGATATTGAAAAAATTCTGCACCTTCCGTTCTATAACAGATATACTGACAAGACACAGGTTTTTTCTTTCAATAATAACGATGATATTACACGGCGCGCCCTGCATGTTCAGCTTGTATCTCGAATTGCTCGAAATATCGGCAGAGTTTTGGGTCTTAATCTTGATTTAATTGAGGCCATTGCACTGGGACACGATATAGGTCATACACCGTTCGGACACGCAGGCGAAAGATTTTTAAACGAGCTGTATCATGACAGAACAGGACGTTATTTTTTCCACAATGTTCACAGCGTACGTGTGCTTGACAGGCTGTTTCCTCGCAACTTTACAATGCAAACTCTGGACGGTGTTCTATGCCATAACGGAGAATCCGAACACCGTGTGTACGAAGCAAAATTCGGCAAAAGCTTTGACGATTTTGATGCTGAAACCCAAAGCTGTTATGCTGAAGGGAAGATGATTAACGAGCATCTTCGGCCCTCCACACTTGAAGGCTGCGTTGTAAGAATATGCGATATTATTGCATATCTCGGTAAAGACAGACAAGATGCGGAAACAGCGGGAATAATTGACAGCAATCAAAAATTCACAACAAATTTCATAGGCAGTAATAACGCAAGAATAATTAACAATCTTACTGTCGATATTATTGAAAACAGCTACGGCAAGGATAAAATATCTATGAGCCAAGATGCATTTGACGATTTAAAGACCGCGAAGGATGAAAATTACGCCTTAATTTACAAAAACAAGTCCATTGCAGACCAATATGACAATTATCTAAAACCGATGTTTCAGGATATGTACGAAAAGCTGTTGGAAGATGTACAACACAACAACACAAATTCATTTATATTCAAGCATCATATTGATTATATCAACCGACAGCGCAATTATTACAGTGAACAACGTGATTACATGCAGGAAGAAGCAAATCAAATTGTTGTGGATTACATAGCGAGTATGACAGACGATTACTTTTTGCAGTTGTATAAAAAGCTGTTTCCCGACAGTTCTTATGAAATACCTTTTGCATCATATTTTGAATAAATACAATTCACAATTCAACAATCTGATAATACTTTAAAAATAAGCGCCGACATATGTTCTTAACAAAGAACACTCGGCGCTCAAATTTTTTCTTTATAATAAATCCCTATTATTTGCCATTTCATTTGTTATGATATGCTTTAAATTTTTATCAGGATTTTTAATTTCAGTCTTCACAAACAGTGGGTAAAGGGCAATGCTATCTAAACTGTCAATATCAAGCCATTCATAAGTATTGACTCTGCTGTCCTCTATAAGTTCAAAAACCGACTCAAAATGATTAAAATCAGTATTTTCCAAATTAACAAGATAATAAATGCCCACCTCGTGAAACCTTGTTCCGCTATCCGTAAAAAAGCATTCGTTTATCCAAATTGTATGATAATCGGTAATGGTAACTCCAAGCTCTTCCGCTATTTCACGTATAACAGCCTCTTCACTTGACTCGCCGTAGTTAATTCTTCCTCCGGGCAAATAGTATTCATTGGTTTTTACATTCTTTTGCGCCAACAATTTATTATTATGGACAATCACCGCAGCAACACGATGATTAAAAAGCCCTATCTCCGTTCTAAGTGTTAAATCCATTATACTGCCCCCAAAAAGAAAATCAGTGTTCCGTAATTATATTCTATATTTCAAGCAAAGTCAAGAAAAACAAACAAAAAAAGACCTCATACTTATTGTATGAGGTAAAATAATGTCGGCATTACCTATTTTCCCGGGCCGCTTCCAGCCAAGTATCTTCGGCACAAATGAGCTTAACTACCGTGTTCGGGATGGGAACGGGTGGACCCTCATTGTAATCAACACCGACTAATCGACCATTTAAGCCGATTCAAATATTTAGGACAAAGTCCGTATGGTGACCCGTAGCGGATTCGAACCGCTGTTGCCGGCGTGAGAGGCCGGAGTCTTAGGCCACTTGACCAACGGGCCGTATCTGTCAGATGGTACACCATCAGGGACTCGAACCCTGGACACCCTGATTAAGAGTCAGGTGCTCTACCA
>CANARN010000068.1 GCA_947364045.1 uncultured Clostridia bacterium | reverse complement strand
GAGAAGCTTTCCGCTGACGGTTCTCTTCTCATTTATCATTTTTCATCCACCTGTTTACATCATTTTCGATTTTGTGATACGCTTCATCCGTGGAATTAAACAAAGCAGTACGCAGATATGATATTTTGTTGTTCACGGGATAGTCGATTTTTGAAAAATTCTCCATAACGTGACATATATGCGTGTATCTGATTAAAGAATAAGTTTCTTTTACGATTGCGGCTTTCATCTTTTCACCGCAGATGGAAATTTCGGCACTGTCGGGCAGGCGCATAACCTTTGCCATTATCACACACAGCTCTTCAGCTCTGTCCTCTTCTTCCGTTCCCTCAAATTCCGAAAAGGACACCTGCTCCTTAATTTCGTAAAGATATTCCAAAAGAGGTTTTTCCCGACCTGACTTTGACTCTGACTGTGACTTTTTTACAGTATTCATATTTTTTACTCCTTGTATTTTTTGTCCCGATTGTTACTATACAATACGAGGCCGTCAAAGGCTCGCAAAGCCTTGATTTTTAAGCGGTTTCGTATTGACTTTGTAGCTCAAATATGATATACTGTATTTGTTGGTTCAGTTCTCATATTTGAGGCTGTGAGGTCGCTTTATGCGACCTCTTTTTTTGTTTAAATTTCGTATTTCAGAAATCCGTTGCGAATGAGGTAAGGAATAATCCTGTCCTCAAAATCCAAGCGCTCGCTGTCTGAAATCGGAAACTCCAAACGTGTTTTCAGCACCTCTGTTTTGTACCTGTCATACAGCGGTCGGATAACCTCGTTATTTACATTAAGACGGTATCCCCACTCATTTCCGAACACCAGTATCGGATTTCCTGCATTAAAGAACCATAGCCTGTTAAAATCTATTTTCGGCATTGCTATTCACCGGATTTTTTCTGCATAGCCGATGTAAGCTTTAATACTGCGCCCTTAAATTTGTTCTGCTGTTCCTCATCCATTTCGGCGATAATAGCGAAAAGAGCATTAAAATTGTTTTGAAGAGCATCTATGTAAACCATAGCCTTTGCAGATTTCGTATCAGACAATGAGAGCTGTTTTTGAAGCTTTTCTTTTTCTGCTGATGACGAGGACAAAACAGCCTCAAGCTCTTTAATTTTTTCAGCCTGCTTGTCCGATTTTTCTTTAAGCTTTGCTTTTACCTCTTTTTCAGTTTCCTTTTTAGCAGCTGTAACAGCGGCTTCAATCTGCTTTTGAATCTCTTCGCTGTTATCGGCTGAGGACTGTTCCGCTGACATCTCTGCTTTAATTTCTTCGGACAGCTGTTCTCTGAGTTCGGCACTTATAGTCTCAGAAAGCTGTTCAAGCTCAATTTTGTGAGCGCTTTCCTTTTTACGCAGCTCCTCTTCGAGCTGTTTAACCTTTTCGTACATTTCATCCGCCTCAGCGTCATACTCACTGTTTTCGGAAATCTGCTTTTCAAGCTCTTTAATGCGCTCTTTTAGCTTGTCCGTTTCATCTGTGTCCGCTGAAGCTTCATTTTTCTCGTTTTCAAGCTGTAAGGTGAGAAGAGTAATTTGCTCGCCCTGCTCCCTGTTCTTTTTAATCAGCTCCTTTATTTCCGAAACAGACATATTTTCAAATGTACCGTCGGCAAGCCCTTCGGCACGTTCGACGGGATTCATACCGGTTAAGAGATTTAATTTGGTAATTCCCAATTTTGCATTCGATTGCAAAACGGATTCACCGAGATTTTCATACGTGGATATGTAAGTGTATGCCATTCGTTCTTTGATGCCTGCCATCTCTTCGCAATAGCTTTCAAATTTTTCATAGCCCAGCTGCTCATAAAGCTTGTTATCTCTCATATACTTTAAATTTTTACACAGCTTTAAAAGAGCTTCGGCAGCAATTGCGCCGTTCACCATAATCTCTCTGTGCGTCTTAACAGCCTCATTGTATAAATCCGTAATTTCATTTTCGGGTACTGTAATTATTTCGCTCATATTTTTTCTCCTTACGCCGCACCTTTTGCGGTCTTATTATTTTTTTCTCTCCTACTGCCCATCTTTACCCAAGCAAGCCAACTGTCAATAAACATCTTTTCTTCTTTTGTTACGTGCCTGTCCCCATAGCCGTAATTCTGACGTATATATTTTTGACCGTCATCAATTTCAATAGTAACAAGCCGTGTTTCAGGTTCTGAGCATTTACGCATAAAAAGAATCGTTGTTTTTCCGCTGACGTGCCTTTCGGCATAACCGCCGACGCAGTGATGCAGAACCTTGCCCTCGTTAACTATATCGTTAATTCCCTGTGGAATGACAATACAGTAAGTGCCGTCGCTGTACTCGTAAAGCTTTTGCAGCTTTTCATATCTTTTTTTGTATTTTTCAAATGCTATCTCGTCCTTTTTGACAGCAACAGCACGGGCTGCATTATCGTGCGCTGTTTGTAAGCTTTTCGGAAAATATATATCGCTGTCCTTACGGGACAAATCATATTTAAGCTCTTTTGCAAAATGAATGTAATCGCACCACATTATTGCTGTACGCTCATATTCTTTTTTCTGTTTGTAATTATCTTTCAGCTTTTTGGTTTTCTTTTCAAGATAATTGAGAGTGTGAGTCAAATTCAGTTTATGCTTTTTCACCGTTTCGGCGAGCCGTTGTGCGCCTTCCGTATCATATTTATCCTGAATTTCACTGCATTTCTGAAAACTCATATTTTTACTTGTGTTTTTGAGCGTCTGAAAAAGCATAAATATTGATATATCACGGCAGTTGTCTTTCATATCCCGAAACTGAGCGTTGTTCATACCGAACATTTCCTTCGGATTTTTGCCTGTCCAGTTGATATATCTTTTTAACGGTCTTCTGTCCATTAGTGAGCAGACAAAATCTGTCAGACCTGTTTTTACAAGCATTTCAATTCCCAGATACATTGCCGAATATGCGAGAAACTTTACACTCGGCGTTTCACATATACCGTATCTGTGACTGAAAAACCAATTGGCATACGCTTTTTCAAACTCTCTGAGCGGCGCATACCGCAAAAATGTGCCAAACAGATTTTCATAATTCACAAAGCTGTATCCTCGCTTTTCAGGATTTGAGTAATAATTGTACTCATAAGTTTTCCGGAACGGTTCAAATACTGTTTTAGGTTCATAAAAACCGCCTGCCCAATAATTACAGCAATACATTTTAGCGCTGCCGGGAGTTATGTAATACAAAGTGCTTGTTTCGTACCACACAGACGGTGTGTAACATCTTCCGCTGTATTCCTTGTTCGCCCAGCCGCAGAGCAGGTACACCTCGTTTTTGCTGCGCAGCTTTACAATTACAGCTTGCCGCCATTCATTAAGATTTTTACACTGCTTTGCCCTGTGCGTCTGCTTCACTCTGACAGGAACGCCGCACTCAGGGCAATGAGAAAGCTCATTGTGCTTGACGCTTAAAAATTCAGAATGCGCATTCGTTTCCGTTCTCTGTGTGTAATCATAGAAGAAATGCTTATTACAAACGCTGCACCAACATTCACGTCTGTCCTCATCTCTATGCTCTTTGATAAAAAGATACGGCGTAAATATACTGTTAAGCTCTCGTATATCCTTGTCGGTGATTTCGGGGATGTTCTCCAATATTTCTTCCTTGGTTTTCAAATATTCCATTTCGCACGCCCTCAGTCAAACAAATCGTTGAGCGAAAGGTTGATTATCTTGCCGCTCTTTTCCGCTGAATCTATATTTCCGCAGAGGTCAATTTCCATTTTGAATTTAATATCTGCCGTTGAGAAATAGAATTTGACTGCTTTTTTATATGTATCTAAATCCGATATACAGTTGCCGACGCCCTTCATAATATTTGTACAACAGTCAGATAGCGTTTTATCGTTCTGTACAACCGCCTGTGCAAACTCATCATCCTGCTCACAGAAATTCTTCAAAGTGTCTGCAACGGCCGTTTTTACAGCTTTAGCTTTATTATCTGTACTTTTAAATTCCTTCAGCTCTTTATTAAGCTTTTCAATTGCCTGTTCTTTAAACATTATTTTTCCTCTTTTCATTATTCATTTGACAAATCCTTTAAAGAGGGCTATAATCTATTTGTGAGGTAGATTATGCCCTCTTAAATCTATTAACCGTGTTCAGTTGCCGCTGACACGGTTATTTTTTTATGCCTGTTTTTATATTTTTCATTTTTTACGCCTCATTTCAATATCCATACAAGACGGTCTAAGCAGACGCAAAGGTCTGCGAAGATAATCAGCGACCAGCCAAGCATTTCAATATTTACTGCTCGAAGCTGCGGCTTGATTTCGTCCTTTGTCGGCTCGTTTGTATGTCCATTTCGTATGTATTCCGGTGCCAAGCAATACCGCTTTTTAACGACCGTCCATTTTCTAAACGCTGCCCGAAGTTGACCGCACAGCCATATTCCGACCCCTATCAGCGCCAATTCATACAATATGAAAAATGATTTTGTCATTTAGTTTCCTCCGCTTTACGCATAGTCAAATTCATCCTCGAAGCATTCATTCAAAATGTCTATGCCTTCATTTTGAATTTGCTCTGCAATTGCCTTGCCCCTCTTTTCAAGGTCTCTCAAATTGTCCAGAATCTGTCTGCGCCTGTACTTAATCTCATCTGCTTTTTGCGCAAGCGCCACATATTTACTCGTTCTGAGCATCGCTATTTCCTGTTCAACCTTCTCTTCTGTTAAATACTTTTTATTCATCGTTTTTCCTCCTGTCTTAAGTTGTAATCATATTTTAAATTTCGCCTTTAACAAACTTTTGCACGCTTTCTTTGTCAATGAACCACTGCTTGCCTGCTCTATTTCCCTTAATCTTTCCGTTGCGTATAAGCTTAACAACAGTATTATCACAGATACGAAGTGTATTACACGCTTCTGCCATAGTCATTACAGCCGGCAGTGCGGAAAACGATTTAGGAATATTAGTAAATTGCTTAACATTCATATTTCTTCACCTCTTTTCGTTTCAAGCACTTTATAATCCCTCTTTTCTTATGAATTTAATAGGTTGTTTTTGTCAACAAATTAAAAGATAATCAATTGAGCAACTAAATAATTTTGAAAGCTTAAGTAAAATAGTTGAAGGAATAGGCGTTTTACCTTCAATATAATTGTTATAATGCCGACGTGTTATATTTAATTCGTTAGCTATTTGCGTTTTGTTGAGACCTAAACTTATCCTTTCTTTTTCAATGTTTGAATATATTGATTTTTGCATTTTCTCACCTCATTTCTCGAAACGAGTAATTTCAATATTATAATATTCTCGATTTGAGAAAATGTCAAGACTTTTTTTGAAAAAAATTTTCAAAATGAGAAAAATATTTCTTGACACGGGTAATTTATTCTTGTAATATATAAAAAAGAGGTGTATAAAATGTTTACTGAAAAAATAAAAGACCTCCGACAAAGCAGAGGTCTAAATAAGCGCCAAATGGCTGAAATGTTAGAATTACCTTACACTACATACAACAATTATGAAATTGGTGCAAGAGAAGCTAATTCTGATGTTTTAAAGAAAATATCTAAAGTATTTGGCGTTTCGGTTGATTTCTTAATCGACAATTCTGATTTTGTATATGGAAATATCAATCTTATTCCCCCTCAAATCACAGATGATGTTGTCACTTTTCCCGTTATGGGTGATGTAGCAGCAGGGTTTGATAAAATAGCTATTGAAGATTGGACAGGAGACGAAATTGATGTTCCGTCGCAATATTTAAAAGGTCGAAATAAAGATGATTTCTTTGTTTTAAAGATTAAAGGCGATTCTATGTATCCCGAATACAGAGATGGTGACAAAGTTCTTGTTTTAAAGCAAAATTTTATTGATTACAGCGGTCAAGTAGCTGTCGCTATATACGGTGATAATATAGGTACAGTAAAAAAGGTTGAATATAAAAAAGATTATATTAATCTTGTGCCAATAAACCCGCAATATCGCCCTGAAGAAATTAAAGATACTGATTCCTTACATATTTTAGGCATACCGAAATTATTAGTCAGAGAAATTGAAGAGTAATGTATTATGAAAAAGTTACTGTTTATACTATTCTTTCCCCTTACGGTACCGATATATCTAATACACAGATTTTTTGAATGGCTCAGCGACACGTGTATACCATTTGTTCTGTATAG
>CANARN010000067.1 GCA_947364045.1 uncultured Clostridia bacterium | reverse complement strand
AGCTGTAGCCACATCCCAGCGACGCCTCTGCATCGCTTACATCGCCCTCTCCGCCGAGGTATGAACCGATAAGCATTTTACCGCCAAAGAAGAAAATCAGACAGCCGATTGCGGTAATCACCGTGCAAATCATCAATTTAAATCTGAATGTGTGACGCACGCCCTCGTTGTCTTTATTCCCGTAAAACTGAGCGCCGAAAATTCCTGCGCCGGATATTGCTCCGAAAAGGCACAGATTAAACACAAAAATGAGCTGATTGGAAATTGCAACTCCGACCATCTCAACAGTTCCGACTTTGCCAATCATCACATTGTCAAGCATATTGACAAAGTTAGTAATCAAATTCTGAATCATAATGGGCAGTGTGAGTGCAATTATGCGTTTATAAAAATCCTTTGTACCTATAAACTGTTTTATCATATTTTACCTCTGTTTATTCTTTTTAAAGTTATTTCGTTCATTATGAAAGCGAGCGCGCACACCGCTATGAGCACTGGCGCTGTAATTTTAAAGGTAGTGGCAGAAGCAATAAAGCCGAATGCAAGCTGAAAAGCAAATCCTACGGCGTAAGCTCCGCCCATGTGAAAGCCCGTTATATCCGCTGAATACTCCTTGCCGAACCGTTCCGGTACAGCGTGCAAAACGCTTGGAAAAACAGGTCCGAAGCCGAATCCAATCAGCAATAATCCCCAATGCGAAACTGCCTCATTAGGCAGCATTAAAATTAACATTCCCAAAAGCGAAAAGCATAAACCGAGCCTTATTAACGAAGAATCATTAAGCTTAATTGAAAGAAATCCCGAAACAAGTCTTCCGAGCATTATTCCGCAGAAATAGACAGAAATCCACCTTGCCGCACTTTCAGGAGCAATCTCAAATGAATTTACAAGATAAGTAGCGCCCCAAGTGCCGACTGTAAATTCCATACTGCAATAAAACCCAAGAGTTAAAATACTTGCAGCAATACCTTTAAATGAGCTTATTTTAATTTTGTCTTTAGGCAGACCTTCATCATTCTCTTTCTTTGTCAGCGATGAGTCCAATTTTCTCCAAAATTTTAATGAGAACAGTACGATTAAAGCAATTGCAAGCTGAATAGCCGCAACAGCTCGGTAACCGCCTCTCCAAGAGCCTGTACCTTCCCCTAAAAATGCCGACATAATCATTGGACTTGCAGTCACGCCTATTCCCCAAAAGCAGTGAAGCCAGCTCATATGCCTTGCTTTGTAATGAAGCGAAACATAATTGTTAAGACCTGTGTCAATTGCGCCTGCACCGTAGCCCAAAACCACTGCGAAAAGCATCATAACCCAAATATTCGGGGAAAAGCTCATACCCACAAGCCCCAAAACCGTTAAAAGAATCGAAACCATTGTAACGGCAGGAGTGCCGAATTTACGTATCAGCTTACCTCCTAAAAAGCTTGCTCCGCCTGAGCAAATACCGGTTATTATGCTGTAAATTGAAGCAAAATTTTGGTCAATTCCGAAATCTTTATGCACAACAGGCCAAGCCACTCCGAAAATTGAATCGGGCAGTCCCAAAGAAATAAAAACAATATAAATTACAATTAAAATACCTAACAATTTTAACCCTCCGCAAATTCAATAACTTTATCAGTATTTTCATCGGAATATTCAATCTCACACGAATACATTCGGGCAATATCGCAGATGTTTTCAAACGAAAAGCCTGTTCTTTCGCAAATCGCCCAAATCAGCTTTGCACTGAATTCCGCAAATTTTAAGCCGTCAAAAAAATTACCGTCAGACAAATGCCTGAACAAAAAATATTTGTAAAGGTTAATGAATACTGTTTGTATTTTTTCGCTTACATTCTCCCGCTTTTCTCTTTTAAGCGTTAAAACCTTTTCCCGCCAAGATAAATCTAAAATCTCAAGAGTTAAAAGAAAATCAGCAGTATCTTTCAAATCCAATTCAACCGAACTCAGCTTGTATATTTCGTTTATTTTTTCAATCGCCCTAAAAACAGAATCGGAATTTTCAGCGATTTTAAAAACCTTATTGCGTTCTTCAAGAAAAAGCAATTCCTCAGAGGTTAAATTTTCATCATCTTCACCGTACGAAATCAGAGAAAAAGGCGCTGTATCGGAAAGAACTATCCTGCATACCTCTTCACAGCAAATTCCAAGGCCTGTTTCAATTCGGTCTGAATAAAAGTTACGAAACCGAGGATGGTCGGTGCAAATACTGCAAAGAGCATCCTCACCCAAGGTCAATATAATATCGCAAAGACCCTTCCCGTTCAGAAACGGACATTTTTCATCCTTCCCTGTCAGCTTAAAGCAAGCGCAACCGTCCTGAATATGTATATTATCACGGATTTTCTTTCCGAATTCTGTTTTTATTGAATTGTATTTTTGAAGTGTAACAGGGTCAATATCAATCTCCCAGCCAACGCAGCAGCTGTGACGGCACTCCCCCGCTATGCACTTGAATTCACTGTAATAATGCGGTACAAAAGTTTTCATAAGCCCTCCACGGCGCGAATACAAGAATAATAACATATTTCTTTTTATCTTTCAATATCTGACAAATTTTTATTTGACAAACCTAAAAAGGTTTGGTAAAATATGTAACGGATTATTTCTGTGATACCAGTCGGCGAATTTATTAAGTTTGTTATTTTGGCAGACTTGACGGTTTTGTCTATTTGACAGATAAAGATTTTCGGAATTGAATCCAACCTGTTTTAATTTAATATACACGGAGAGTTGTCCGAGTGGTCGAAGGTGCAGCACTCGAAATGCTGTGTACGTAAAGTACCTAGGGTTCGAATCCCTAACTCTCCGCCAAAGCGGCTTATGTCCGCACAACAAGCCGCAAAGCAATATTGCTTTGCGGCTTGTTTCTTTTGGAGGTTTAAAAATGGATTTTGATATTTTGAAAGTAGTTGAATATCTAAAAAATAAAAGAAAAATTTTTATATCTGAAGCAGATTTTCAATTCGAAATGGCATGGGCTATAAAAGAGTTATATCCGGAAGCAAAAGTTAGACTTGAATATTGTCCTGTGTTTGAACCATCAATGCATATTGATATTTTAGTAATTATCGATAGCAAATGGATACCGATTGAATTGAAATATAAAACAAAAAAGTGCTTTAAAACCATTGATAATGAAGCGTTTATTTTAAAAGAGCATAGTGCAAAAGACGTAAACTGTTATTTATATTTAAAAGATTTACAACGCATCGAACACATAAAGGAAAATGCGCCTTTCTTTGAAAAAGGATATGGTGTTTTCTTAACAAATGAACGCTCTTACTTGAAAGAGCCCAATAAGCCTAATTGTGTATACAAAGAGTTTTCACTTGCGAACGGCATTGTTAAATCTGGAATAATGCAATGGAGTGAAACTGCAAGTTTGGGAACAAAAAAGGGTAACGAAAGGCCTATTCACCTAAAAGGGACATACAACATTCAATGGAATACTTATAGCGAATTAGATGAGTCAAATTCAGGAAAATTCTTTGTTTTAATAAATAAAATTGAATAGTATTTATTAAGCAAATATGTAATGTAGGTTATATCATTTCTTAATCAATGCAATCTCTTCTTAATCAATGCAATCTCTGCTTTTCATTTTTCTTTTGCATCTACGCTGTTCGTTTTCGTGCTCTCTGCGTTGCTTATATTTAAAGGCTTTAATAAGTCCTATATATTTCTCTGTGCATGGGGTGGCTAATTTTTTCGAAGAAGCCATATATGCGATAAATTCCGTTTTGGGTATGTAGTGTACTGCACCTATTTTAATTCCGTGCAGTACATTTTCTTTTATAAGTTTGTGTATGCGTTGCGGATTATGTCCCACCAGTTCCGCCGCTGTTTGCGTGGGCAGAGCATCGGGTAGCTCTGCCCATTCCTTTTGGAGCCACTGACGGAATGCGGTGCAGTTTTCCTCTGTCACCTCAATCAGCGGTTTTGGATGCCATTCGGTGCGGTTTGAAAACATACCGTTCAGTTCTGTGAGAAAGCCTATTTCGTTATCCATACGAAATTTAAATTTTTCCGCATCTTCTTTGAGCACTCTGTACTTATGTGTTGTGTGTCCCGTGTTCTCATGCGGGATATAATTATGATCCATTAGATATTTCATTTTGCGTGTGGAGATGTGAAGGTATTGACGGAGTTGACATCCGCTCATATACTTTTTCTCACCCATATATAAAATCATCCTTTCTCTTAGCAAAATGCACCCCGTTTAAACGAGGTGCATCAATCCTTTGCTTTATTCAGTATTTCTGTAATAATATTCGCACTCGCCTGCTTGCTCGCTTTGTCAAGGTGAGCATAAATATTTGCCGTGGTGGACAAATCGCTGTGACCGAGGAAGTTTGACACATTGATAAGCGGTACATCCTGCCCGATAAGAATACTTGCGAACGTATGTCGTAGATCATGAAAGCGTATATGCCTCAGTCCGTATTTCTTTAACAGGTCGCTGAAATGCTGCGTTACATAAGACGGTCTTATCAGCTCACCGAGCTCATTGACGCAGACGAAATCATCATATTTTCGGTTGTAGCTCCCCTTGAACATCTTACAGTATAACAATTGCTTTTCTTTTTCTTCTGACAGCATTTCTATCACAGGCTCGGGCAGAGGGAGCGTTCGCCGACTCGATTTGTTTTTCATTTCTTCCACAGGCTCTATAACCGTTTTGGCGTTTGCTTTATATTCAATGATTTTTGTATCCAGCAGAACCGTTTTCTTGTCCCAATCGATTCTCGACCACCGCACGCCCAGCGCTTCGCTTCTTCGCAGTCCAAGACCGCCGCCGAGCATAATGGCAGGATAGATACTGTCCGAGCGTGTCAGCTCCAGCAGAGTGACAAGTTCTTCTTCTGAATAATTCTCGCCGTGAAATTTGTTTTTCTTCGGACGGTCGATTCGGTCAAAGGGATTTGCGTCAATCAGTTCATCCTTGAACGCCTGCTGAAAGGCTTTGTGCAAAATCGCATGATAGTGTATGACCGTGTTGGCAACCACATTTTGTGCGAACAGATGCTCATAGAATTTTTCAATATCTTTTGCAGTTATCGAGCCGACGGTCAGATGCTGTTTCGGTTCAAAATACCGCCTGATTTTTCCGTAAATCATCATATGGTAGCTTTGAAAGGTGCTTTTTTGAAGGTTTGGTTCAACCCTTTTAAGATATGCACACATATATTCGAACACGGGAATGTCTGAACACGGTCTGCCATTTCGTGCAAGCCCCTCGGCATATTCATTTTCAAACTTTTTCACCACCTCCCTGAATGCTTTGTTGACCTTGGATTTTCCTGTGCCTTCGGGCAAACCGAGGGAGCGCCAAACTGCTTTTGCTTTGCCGTTTTCTTTTACCTGTATCACGGCATACAGTCTGCCTTTTTTAGGTTGCACGCTTGCCGCAAGTGTATTTTGTGTTCCCATTTATTATCACTCCTTTTTTGATTTTCGGCTCTGCGCCGACACAGACAATATCACAAGACTGTTTGCAAGTCCAGACATTATTTTGAGTTTTTTCGATTAAATAAACCTTGGGGTTCGAATCTCCCTTATCAATTTGCCGAAGATAATTTATCAAATGCGATTTTGCAGTGCGGTTTTCTCTGCCCACCTTAACAGCAGGCAGAGTTTTTTCTTTGATAAGCTTGTAGACGGTTTTCGTGCTGACTCTCAGTATTTCAGAAACCTCTGCGACAGTCAGCGCCGCAGGATATTTACAAAGCGATTTGTCGTATTCTTTTTTGTCATTCAAAGTCCTCCGTATAATTTTTGTCGTGTGAGTTTCCGTCAAGTAATTCTTTCAAATCAATGTTACCGCGTGTTTTTGCCATTCTCACATTTGCTTGCTTTCTTACAAATTCCAACTCGTGCGGTGACCATTCGGTGTCCTGATAAGCAATGATTTGACAAAGCATATCAAGGATTACGGCGTAACGGTACAGTCCTTTTGACAGCCTCGATGCAATGGGACGAACCTCGTCCTGAATTGCTTTTACTAATTCTTCCGTGATAAACGGGCTGTGATTTTCACAAATCAAGCGGTCAATATACGTTTCAAGTGCCTTTGTAACGAACTGAGAAAAGGAAGAGACATCTGCTTCGCCGAACAGAATTTCGCACC
>CANARN010000066.1 GCA_947364045.1 uncultured Clostridia bacterium | reverse complement strand
GTGATGCTCAAAAGGATTTACGTGAGTTTATAAAAGAGCATAGCGACGTACTTCGCCGTGACCCGTGGAGAGAAAAAACTTATAATACGCCGAATGTTTCTCGGGAGGAAAATCCTGATGAGGCACAGTACGAAAGATATAAAAAACGTCTTGGCGAATTAGCTCCGAAAACATTCCAAGATTTTGGAAAGATTAAGTACGGTGATTCTGAAAAATGGATAGAATTGCAAACAGAATATAGGTATCAAGGAATTGTTGATAGGTTGGTTGAGAAAAATATAGATTTGAGGGTCTTTTCAAAGCCTTCCGAAATTCCAAAAGAATACAGCGAAGCAGTGAAAAAACTATCTCCGATGCAGATAGACGGTTTGTATCATTACACACATTATGAGGAAGGCATTCGTATGAATAAGGCTCTCGGCGGTGTAAAAGATATTTCATTGACAGAACACGAACTGCAAAATTTACATAATACTGAATCGGCTTTAAATTCAAGCACAATACCGTATGATACTATATTGTGGCGTGGAACGGAAAGCCGACTGCTTGATGGATTTGAGGCTTTGTCATCATTAAGCATCAATGAGTGGAAAGGACAACCGTTATCATATAAAGGATTTACCTCTACAAGTATAATAAAAGATGCGTCATACATGGAAAAATCAAATAAAGATGTACAATTGATTCTTATAAAAAGAGCTCACCAAACAGGTGCGGCATATGTAGAGGATATTTCGTATAATAAGGCAAATGGGTTAACATCGGAATATGAAATTTTGTTGCAAAAAGATACTGAATATAGTATAATAGAAGCGCAGAGATTTAAAGGAAAATACATCATTGTTGCGGAGGTGCTGTGATGACACAAGAAGAACGAATAAAAGAATATGCTAAGGCTTGTGACGAAGCACACAGCCATTTGGACGCACCTTTATTGGGCGAAATTCGTACGCCTATATGTAAATCTTGCCAAAATGCAGATTATCATTACGGCACATTGGATGAACCAGAGTGTAAAGTATATGGCAAAATGCCGAAAGATTTTATGACGGCGCATAGATATGATTGCCCAAATTATAATCAAATTCTTGGAATAGCAGATTGTTATTTACCAAAACATATGAGAAAAGGTAAATAACATATTCTTTAATAAATCAAGCATCTTGCATTGCAGGGTGCTTTTTTATGCCGTTTTTTATTGATTTGACTGCCCGCACCTCTTAACAATGTGTCCCAGTAGCAGATAATTTAATAAATTTAGCACTCTTAACAATTCGTTGAGAGTGCTATTTTTATACACATTTTTAGGAAAGGAGGAAGATTTATGAATTCTAACGAGAAGAAAACTGTTCCCGAAAAGGAAGACGAGAAGAAGGCTGAACCGACAGGCTCTGAAACATCAGCGGAAAAATCCCCGACGCTCGATTCAGAGAAAAATACTGAACCGAAAACAGAGGAAAAAGGCATTGAGCCCGGCAATCAAAATGACGGTGAACCCGAGAAAAAAGACGGGGATTCGGACGAAGGCACAGCACCGGAGGATAATGCTCCGTCAGCGGAAAATGACGGTGAAAATTCCAATACTAAAATTCTTTTTCCGTCACCGTCACAGCCGGTCACAAGTGATTTACAGACACAGCTTTTGTCCGCACAGGCACAGCTTGCCGCTTTCAAATGCGGTGTTCGTCCCGATGCGGTTGAAGATGCTGTTTGCTTAGCGTTTAATGATGCCAAAAAGAACGGCGAAGTTACAGTTGATAGTGTAGCAGATGCTTTGTCAGGTGTTCTTAACCGCCATCCTGATTGGAAAGTCAGTCACGAACTGTCGAATGATTTTCGTATGGGAGCCGACGGTACAGCAAAAACGGGTATATCCGTTGATGAAATTTCAAAAATATTCGGTAATAAGGAGGAATAAAATATGCCGAACACAGTAAACTATGTAACTCAGTTTGAAAAAGAACTGAAACAAAAGTATTCTCGTGAGCTGCTTACAGCAGACCTCACAACGCAGAACGTCACCTTTATAGGTGCAAACAAAATCAAAATTCCGTATATCACCGTTTCGGGCTATAAAGACCACAGCAGAAACGGCGGATTTAACAGAGGCACTGTTCAGAATGACTTTATGGAAAAAACACTTGCCTTTGACCGTGACATTGAATTCTTCGTTGATTCAATGGATGTTGATGAAACAAATCAGGCGCTTTCAGCGGCCAATATTACAAATACCTTTGAAACGGAAAAGGCAATTCCCGAAACAGACGCTTACCGTCTTTCAAAGCTTTATACGGATTTCACAAAGCTCAGTCAGACAGCTACAAGCGATGCCTTAACCGTTAAAAACATTCTTGACAAATTTGATACGTGGATGGAAGAAATGGACGAGGATGAAGTACCCGAAGAGGGCAGAATCCTTTATGTTACCCCGTCTATTTACACCGTTATCAAAAATGCGGAAAAGATTGTCCGCAGTCTTGAGGTTACAAAGAGCGCCGCAATAAACCGCCATGTACGCTCGCTTGACGATATTACTATTAAGAAAATCCCCAGCGGCAGAATGAAAACCGCATATAATTTCACAGAAGGGTATGTGCCTGCAGCTACTGCAAGACAGATGGATATGATTCTTGTTCATCCGAAATCTGTTATTGCATCGGACAAGCACGCTTATATCAACCTTTGGGCGCCCGGCAGTCACACACAGGGCGACGGTTACCTTTATCAGAACCGCAAATACGGCGATTTGTTCTTAATTGATACAAGATTAGAGGGTGTTAAAATCAATCTTACGCCTACATCGACTACTCCTGCACCTTCGCAGGGCGATAATCAGTAAGGGGGTATTTTAATGCAACAGTATGCAGTTAAGGGCAACCGTGAAATCCCTATTAACAATGAAGCCGAAAAGGACGCTCTTGTTAAGCAGGGTTATGATATTGTCGATGAAAACGGCAACCTTCTTATTGCCGGCAGAGGAAAGACCGTTTCCTATGAGCAGTTTTCGGATGTACAGGCAGAAAATGAAGCCTTGAAAAAAGAAAATGCCGCACTTAAGGACAAAATTAAAAAGGCAAAATAATTTAAGGAGTTGGTTTTAATGACTTCTTATGTAAATTACGATGATTTTTTAAAGATGTTTCCGAACACCTCCATACCTCAAAATGAAATAATGCTTTATCTTGAAGCCGCAAGCTCTGATGTGGACAGTATGACCTTTAACCGCATCACCGCCTGCGGCTTTGATAATCTTACTGACTTTCAAAAAGAAAAGGTCAGGTCAGCGGTCTGCCGTCAAGCCGCCTTCAGATACGAAAACGCAGAATTGTTTGAATCGGCAATTCAGTCATACAGCATAAACGGTGTTTCCGTAACCTATGACAAAAGCAGAATTATGAATATCAGCGGAGTAATGACTGCACCTGTAATTTTCTCTGAAATAAAGCAAAGCGGACTGTGTTGCAGGAGGCTTTAATTATATGAGGTATCCGAAATTAGTTCCGCCGAGGCTTTGCAATGCGAATGTGCATATTGTATTCTTCGGCGGCTTGAATATGGAAGGCGTTGAAGAAAGAATAGGCGAATACAGCGGCAAATGCAATCTTTCTTTAAAAACACGTCACACGGTAACAGAGGATAAACGTATTATCACGCTTGAGGCGGTTGCACTTTTTGACGGCGATATAGTTCCGTATCTTTCAAATCCTGCGGGCGAAATGTCTGTTAAGGAAAATTCCCCTCTTGAATGTGAAGACGGCGCCTGTCTTGAGACAGAAAACAGAGATATATTTTCTGCCTGTTCGCTTGGCAAGCCGTACAGGATATTCAGAATAGCCAAAGAGCGTAATCCCGACGGCACAGTGAATTTTACAAGGGTTGAGGTGACTAAATGAGAGTTGATAAATCTAAAATTTCCGTAAAAATAAGCATAGACCCTAATTTCAAGAATGTTATTGAAGCAGAAATAGAAAAGGCTATGCGGCTTACTATGGAAGATTTCAAAAGAGAGGTTGTCGGCTCGCAAACACTGCCTAAGGATAACGGCGAAATGGAAAAAGATACATTTACCGTTGTTGAAAAAAGTCCGAATTTAATAGTAGGTTCTTTAATAACCGATAAGCCGTATGCACGTTATCAATATTACGGTATGACAAAACCCACAGATGACAAGCCGTCAAGACCTTTAAATTATCAAACCGTAAACAATCCGAATGCCCGCTCAAAGTGGCTTGAAGAGTACGAAGACGGCGAATGGATTAACGAGAGGTTCAATGAAAATCTTCGCAATGTAAGAGGTGAAAAGTAATGCTTAAACTTACGGATATTTGTAAATATATTAAATCAAAAGCAGATGTTGGCGAGGGCATAACAACCGGAATCATTGATGAAAAATCAAAAAAAAGTATCGGTGTTTACGACAATAACCGCTCTGAAAAGCCGAGAATGACACTCGGCGGAGCTAAAAACATTCGGTACAGCAAGAAGAAAATATCAATTTTAGTACATTGGGGCATATCTTTGCAGGAAGCACAGAAAAAAGCAGATGAAATAAAAGAGCTGTTCAGCGGAAAGTCAGATATTCATATAGGCAGTTCTCATATTGCTTTTTTCGTGCCGTCCGAGCCTCAATGTATCGGCTTCACGGGTGAAAAAATATACGAATATGTTGTCCCCGTGGAAATTTATATCAACAAGGAGGAAGAAATGCAATGAGCAAAACAGGAGTATTTCCCGTTTATGACAACAAGTTTAAAATCAAAATTGCAAGCGCCTTAACAGAAATTGCGGAAATGGATAGCTTTTCCGTTGCAATTGACGGCAAAGTCGAGGAATGGTCGCCTTTTTCCGAAAAAGGCTGGACTAAACGCTTGATGACGGGTAAAAGCCTTACTATATCTGTTAAGGGCAAACGCTGTGTAGGCGATGCAGGCAACGATTATATCGCAGGCTTGGCTTTCAAAACGGGTCAGGAATGTAACGGTGAATTTGAGTGGGAGTTCCCGTCGGGAGCAAAGCTCGACATTCCGTGCGTTATCAGCGTTACAAATGCAGGCGGCGGTGAATCAACAGTCGTTGACGGACTTGAATTTGATGTTATGTCAAACGGAAAACCGACGTTCACACCCGCAACAACTACAGCAGGAAAATAATCATAAGACAGCCTTCGAATTGTTTTTCGTGGGCTGTTAATTTTGCAGGAGGAAAAAATAATGGCAAAGATGTACACGCTCGATGAAAAATTACTTACGGGAGTGCCTGAAATTCGTATTCGTGATAAGGTTTATCCCGTTGACAACAGGGCAAAAACCGTTAAAAAGCTTATGAAAGAGCTGAATTCAATAAAAACGGATGATGACAGGAGCATTGATACCGACGAAATGATAATCAATGCGGCTTTCGGTAAAAAGGCAAAAGAAATTTTTGAAATGAATATGCCTCTTGAGGCTCAGATAGAAATTTCTCAAATGGCGCTTGCCGCTATGACAGGCGATGATTACGAGGTCGAAAAGAAAGAGGAACGATTTCCCGAAGATAAAGAATCGTCTTGACGACTATTATGACCCCGAATATGATGCTGTCCTTATAGAGCAGTCAATTGCAAAGCAGTATCATATTTTGCCGTCTGAACAGGGGGATTTATCATATAACGATTGGGCGAAACTTGTGTCAGGACTTATGAATGACACTCCGCTCGGAAAAATTATTGAAATTCGAAGTGAAGACGATGCCGATATTATTAAAAATATGAACAGCGAACAGCTCGCCATCCGTAATGAGTGGCAGGAATTCAGAATGTCACAGACTGTTTATTCAAAAGAAGAAATGAAAATGCAGTCTGAAATGCTTGAAAAGATGATGGCGGAATTATTTGGATAAAAGGGGGTGAGAGATATGCCTTCAACCGAAAACGGTAAACTCGCTGTTGTTTTCAGCACGTATGTTGAAAATACAGTGAATGAACAGCTTGAACAAATCGGAAAACAAGCCGAGAAACCCGCTCAAAAGGCTTTTGAAAAGGTTGGAAAGAAAATGTCTGCCCCTATTGAAAAATCGCTTGAAAAGGTGCAGAAAACCGCTAATGAGACGTTGGAAAAAATAAAAGAGCCGAAAAGTTTTAAGTTAGCAGAAAATGCACTTGACCTTATGGAACTAAAGCTCGGAAATTTGAATGCTCAAATCGGCGAGACTGAAAGAAAACTTTCATCAGCAGA
>CANARN010000065.1 GCA_947364045.1 uncultured Clostridia bacterium | reverse complement strand
AGACTCGGCGCAAACGAAGCTCCGCCCGCTGTTGTTTCTATGTTCCTCGGCGAAGAGCTTACCGCAGTTTTGGACGCTATTGAAAACGATGCTCAGTATTTGGGCGCAGAAAAAACCGTAATGAAGCTCGGTGTTCACGTTCTTCCTAAGTTTACAAGAGATACAACCGACAGAAACAGAACATCACCGTTCGCATTTACAGGTAATAAATTTGAATTCAGAATGCTCGGCTCCTCCAACAGCATAGCCTGCGCAAACATTATGCTCAATGCGGCAGTTGCGGAATCCTTAAAAATTTATGCAGACAGATTAGAGGGAGCAGACGATTTTGAAACCGCTCTCCACGAAATGATTAAAAAGACCATTAAAGACCATAAACGTATAATCTTTAACGGTAACGGATACGACGATGCATGGATTAAAGAGGCAACAAAGGTCAGAGGGCTTCAGAATCTCAGAACAACACCTGACTGTATGCCTGAGCTTCTCAATGATAAAAACGTTGCAATGCTGACTTCTCATAAAGTTTTTTCTGAAACCGAGCTTAAATCTCGATTGGACATTATGCTTGAAAACTATTGTAAAACAGTTATCATTGAGGCAAATACAATGGTGGATATGGCCGATAAGGAAATTATTCCCGCGGTTGAAGAGTACACTGCCGACCTTGCGTCTTCTTACGCTAAAAAGAAAGCAGCGGTACCTGAGCTTGCGCTTGCTTATGAAACAAAGCTTATTTCAAGGCTCTCGGAATTAACAGATGTTATGGATGAGGCTAATGATGAGCTTAAAAAGGCTATATCCGAATACGGTAAAATTGAAAGTGCTATTCCTGCTTCCTGCTTTATCAGAGACAGTATTTTACCGAAAATGGATGAATTGAGAGCGGCAGCAGACGA
The DNA here is from genome assembly GCA_947364045.1 of uncultured Clostridia bacterium. Lineage (GTDB taxonomy): Bacteria > Bacillota > Clostridia > Oscillospirales > Acutalibacteraceae > Fimenecus. The sequence continues at coordinate 5,448 of CANARN010000065.1, read as the reverse complement.
GGCTGAAACGGTCACATCTGAAAAATACTGGCCGTTCCCGACCTATGATAAGCTTCTTTTCGGGGTAAAATAAAAAAATTTAATGTAACTTAAATTTTCATTGAGGGGTTAGATTATATGACAGTAGAATTTTGGTACTTAATCGGCGCGGCATTGGTTTTTTGGATGCAGGCAGGCTTTGCAATGGTTGAAACAGGCTTTACAAGAGCCAAGAATGCAGGCAATATTATAATGAAAAATCTAATGGATTTTTGTATAGGTACAATTGTTTTCTCTCTTTTGGGCTATACGCTTATGATGGGCGAGGACACATTGTTCGGGCTTATAGGCTTGCCCAATTTGGACTTGTTCTCTAATTTTAAAGAATTTATAGCAAGTCCCGCTGACGGTAGTTTTACAGGTGCTTCAACATTTGTTTTCAATTTGGTATTCTGTGCCACCACTGCAACCATAGTTTCCGGCGCTATGGCGGAGAGAACAAAATTTTCCGCATACTGTATTTATTCCGCAGTAATTTCACTGCTCGTTTATCCTATTGAAGCGCACTGGATTTGGGGCGGCGGCTGGCTCTCGCAAATCGGCTTCCACGACTATGCAGGCTCCTGCGCCATTCATATGGTCGGCGGTATTGCCGCTCTTATAGGCGCAATTTTCTTAGGAGCCAGAATAGGCAAGTATGTTAAAGACAGTAAAGGCAAGGTTGTAAAGGTAAATGCAATTCCGGGTCACAGCATTACTCTCGGCGCTTTGGGCGTATTCATTCTTTGGCTCGGCTGGTACGGCTTTAACGGCGCCGCCGCAACAAGCGTTTCAGAGCTTGCTTCAATTTTTCTGACAACAACGGTAGCTCCGTCTGTTGCTACGGTTACAACGCTTATATTTACTTGGGTTAAAAACGGCAAGCCTGATGTTTCAATGTGCTTAAACGCTTCGCTTGCGGGTCTTGTAGGAATAACGGCAGGCTGTGATTCAATGGATGCAATAGGCTCTGCTTCAGTCGGACTTGTTTCGGGTATTTTGGTAGTGGTTGTAGTAGAGGTGCTTGACATTAAACTGCATATTGATGACCCTGTCGGCGCAGTAGGCGTTCATATGGCAAACGGAATATGGGGTACAATAGCGGTAGGACTTTTCTCAAATCCCGACGCACCCGCAGGACTCAGCGGACTTTTTTATACAGGTTCTTTCAAGCAGCTCGGATTGCAGTGCCTCGGCGTTCTGACTGTCGGTGTTTATGCCGCGGTTATGATGGTAATAACCTTTGCAGTTATTAAAAAGCTTCACGGTATAAGAGCAAGTGCAGAGGACGAAATTGCAGGTCTTGACATTACCGAACACGGACTTCCCAGCGCATATCCCGATTTTGCTCCTGCGGTTAATAAATATTCTTCATTCGCTGCCGCAGACGGCATAACTGCTGTTGCGTCAGACATTCCCGTTGCAGAGGCCATACCTGTTAAAAAAGTTCCGAGCTTCTCCGATGATGACGGTATAAGACCGAAATTTACGAAGATTGAAATAATTTGTAAGGAATCAAAATTTGACCAACTCAAAGCAGCGCTTATGGAAATCGGCATTACGGGTATGACTGTTTCGCACGTTCTCGGCTGCGGTCAGCAGGGCGGCAAGCCTGAATATTACCGAGGTGTTGCAGTTGAAACAAATCTTTTGCCGAAAATTCAGGTCGATATTGTTGTTTCAAAAATTCCCGTCAGAACAGTTATTGAAACTGCGAAAAAGGTGCTTTATACAGGGCATATAGGCGACGGCAAGATTTTTGTCTATGACGTTGAAAATGCAGTTAAGGTAAGAACTGGCGAGGAGGGCTATGACGCTCTTCAGGACGTTGAATAATTACATAATAACAAAAGAATGCCTGAGGCAGTTAAAATGAGCTGTCTCAGGCATTTTAGCTATGTTTTATTTATTCTAGTCTTTCCAATTCCACCACTTAAGTTTTTCAGGCTCGTGAACATTGTTATTGGCATAATATACAGCTAAGCGAAATACATATAAAACGCACCTGTCGTCCTGAATACCCTTAAACAAACAGTCCTTCATAAACAATTCTTCAGGATTTTTTCCAACCAAATCGTCAATCGTAAATATACCTATATTAAAGAAGTGCTGTTCCATATTTTTCCCAACACCTGGTATATTTTTTAAATCATTTTTATCAAGTTTGATGTTTCCGGACATATCTCAGCCTTTCCTGTTGTAAATACGTTCACATTTTTTACAGGTAATTTTCATTTCATAATCAGAAAGCTTTTTATCTAATACAGTAATTAAAGGTTCATTATCTTTTGAACAGCAGAATCTGTTTTTTACAATAACCAATTCGTCATCGCAGCTTTTACCTGCTTTGCTGTCTTCAAAATCTATAAAGACACTGCCGTCGCTTCCGCAGTTACATTTGTATTTTAATTCCAGTCTGTCATAGGTTGAATAGCATAAATAGCCTATATTTTCATTACAATTTGCGCAATACATCCATCCGCCGTAATTGGTTGCCAGTCTTGTGTTAACTAATTCTTTGTTTTTTACTGTTCTTGCCATAAAATTACCCCTACTTTCAAAACAAAATATTATTGCGTATTATTTCAAAGTTCTCTTCTACAGGCAGACTCCCGTCCAATAAAACTATTTTACACAGCAATTGCTTTTGCCATTCATCGTGTTTCGCTTTACTTCGCATATTTAAATTGCCTCTATCATAAGAAGCCGCCCATTCAATAAAATCGCGGTGGTTTTCGTACATATCTCCGCCTATATCAATTCGGTTGCCGAAATGCTCCCTCTCTCTTTTTCTCAATCTTTCAATTCGGATTGCAGTATCTGTTTCCACACGTACGGCTAATGTAAAAAGGGGAATCAGCTCATCGCCCCAATCGACAAGGGAGCCGGAAATAACGGCATTGCTGTGTTTTGCTATGTCATTTTTCATCATTGAAATTCTGTCGGAAATATTTCTTTTGATTTGATAAGGCGGATTTGTCTCTTCCCAAAAATAATCGTCGGTATCCATAAAAAAATATCCTAATTTATCACAGATAAACTTACCTATGGTAGATGTTCCTGAGCCGGACGCGTCGTATATATGAATAACTTGTTTGCACATAACTGTTGTCTTCTGCGAATTTCAGTAACCGCATTACGCCCTTTGCTGAAAATAGTTTACCGAACTGTTTCTTTAACGTCAAACCGTCACGGTACAAATTCCCGTTACTTAATTTTCCAAAGAAGCCCTTTCTATTATCTATTCTCTTTATAACTTCACTTAAAAGTCAATTCTTCATAGAACCAGAGAAGAGAAAAAATAAAAAGAAACGGCAACTTTCTTGTCGAAAACTGTCGTTTCTTTCTTGGCGGAGAGCAAGGGATTCGAACCCTCGAAACCGTTTTAGCAGTTTACACGATTTCCAAACGCATTAAAACGCTTGTTTTTCAACATACCGAGTAAAAAATACGACATAATGTACGACTAAACTATGCCGATACAAAATTATTCAGTTTTTCCGCAATAGCTTTTTGGCGAGAATTTCTTATATGTGTATAAATGTCCCGTGTGACAGATTCTTTTGAATGTCCCATTATTGCCTGAGCATCTTTAACATCAAGCTCAGCGTCGTAGCATATAGTAGCAAATTCGTGTCGGAGCTGATGAACGGTGCATTGAATGCCGTACAGCTTACGATAACGATTAAACGAATAGTCAAATGTTCCTTTGTTCATAAGGCCTTTTTCTGACTTGAAAACAAAATCATTGTCTTTGTGCTTTATTCGCAAAAGCTCTTGTTTAAGCGGAGCTAAAAGAGGAACTATTCTATCGCCGGATTCAGTCTTTGTGTAATTGCGGATAACGGATTTATTTGATTCAAAAACAATGACCTTATTTACGGTTATAGTATTGTTCTCAAAGTCAATATCATTCCACATTATTGCAAGCGCTTCTTCTCGTCTCATTCCTGTATAGAGAACAAAGAAGGGGAAAAGTCCGAAATAATCTCTTTTATGTTCTTTTATCTTTGCTATATCTTCTTCAGGCGGAAGCGTTCGAGTGCCTTTTTTTACATTTTTAGGAATACTTACAGCAATACAAGGATTGACGGTGATATATCCCTGCAAAATGGCATAATCGAAAACTTGTCTTAAAACAGAACGGCGTAATTTAACTGTTTGTTGCTTATATCCTAATTGAGCATAGCGCTTAATATATGCTTGACAGTCAAGTGCTGTTATATCTGTTATTCGAATATCGCCAAACTCTTTTTGTACATCATTTAATGGGGATTTATAACATTCGGCGGTGTAATATTCTACCTCTCGGGAATGAGCCTCATACCAATCATCAGCAACTGTTCTGAAGAGGGGATAGCGCTTCTTATCTTCCTGTTTCTTTAACTCTTCAATTTTTTCCTGAATTTCATAGGCAGAATATCCATATACTGAAACTCTTTTTCCGCCTACGGTTACTTTTTTCTCTATTCGTTTTTTCTTTTTAGGCATAGTATCACTCCTTTTGGGCATAAAAATGCCCGAGACTTGATTTTTAAGTCCGGGTGTGATACAATAAAACCGCTTTGACGAGCCGGTTTTGAGTATCACACTCAGACCGTTTACCGTTCATCTGTTGGCGCAGGTGGACGGTTTTGTAATAAATAATTTATTTTCACATATAATATGAAAGGTAGAAAAATGTTGTTGGCTTATTGACATTTTTCCCGGCATGTGCTACCATAGTAATAGGAAGATACAATGTATCTGCCAGTCGCTCATCTACCATGTGTAGAAGGAGTATTCGGAGTCGTTTCTATTAAATTAGAGACGACTCTTGCTTTTTATACAATTCATATTCCTTAAGCATTTTTCTCATAGTATGTTCATATTCTATTGGATAAGCAGTTGTTAATAGCAGATAATTTGTTCTCTCAGACAAAACAATTACATATTTTAGTTCCACACATAAAATTAAAATGTTTGTTTTACCGTGTCTTTTATTTTTCCAAACGCGAAGATGGGGGCAGTCTTTTTGAATATTTTCAATAATAGCTTTTGGCCATTGAATGCGTTCATATCTTTTTAAATTAGGAACACGGTCTTCTTCATTTCCTGTGTGGTCATAATTTTCGCATGTTAAATGATAAAATCCTGAACGAGGCGTATAATCCGGCGGATAATGCTTCATTTTTACAGGCTTGTTTTCGAAAAATAAAGAAAGATTTTCATATAATTGCATAAATAGATTATATGAGTTATCTTCATATAATTTAAATTCTGCGAGATTAGAACATATATTTAATTTTAAATCTAAATTTAGAACGCAATCTGTGTTCATTTTATTACCTCGGATTCCAAAGAAATATGTTGAATTTAGTGTTGCTTAATGGCGTTGATGATATTAACGATGTTTGCATTGATCTTTCAAGATAACGGCACAGTTCTAAT
>CANARN010000064.1 GCA_947364045.1 uncultured Clostridia bacterium | reverse complement strand
ACTGCAAAAGCCCAGTTTGCTCTGAAATTGCAAAGAATGCGCCGACGGTTTTAGACTTTTTATGCACCGACTGTAAAAATCATTTTGACAGCGTTAAAAAATATCTTGACGCAATGAATATCACTTATACGGTTAATCCTACGATTGTAAGAGGACTTGACTATTACACAAGAACGGTATTTGAATTTGTATCTAACGAAATCGGTGCGCAGGGTACTGTTTGCGGCGGCGGAAGATATGACGGACTTATAGGCGAAATGGGCGGCAATCCGCTGCCTGCTTGCGGCTTCGGTCTTGGCATTGAAAGGCTCCTTTTGCTTATGGATAAGAAAAATTCTCAGTTTCCCGAGCCTAAGAAAACCGACCTTTATATAGCGTCTATGGGCGAAAGGGCAAGTCTCGCGGCGGCGGCGCTTACAAAAGAGCTTCGCGAAGAGGGAATCTGCGCTCAGTTTGACACTGTCGGCAGGGGCTTTAAGGCACAGATGAAATATGCGAATAAAATTGACGCGGCTTATGTGCTGGTATTAGGCGACAGTGAGCTTGAAACAGGAAATATTAAGCTTAAAAATATGGCGGACGGCAAGGAACACGAAATGAAGCTTGACTCGTTTGCCGATGAATTTCAATCCGTTGTCATAAAAGATGCTATGGAGGGCTTTGAGTCGTTAGGACTGGAGCTTGACGCAGAAACACTCAGCGCCTTAACGGGAGGTAATGAATAATGGACAAAATGACAGGACTTAAAAGAACCGATTACTGCGGTGTGTTTACTATGGCGGACGTGGGACGTGAGGTTACGGTTTGCGGCTTTGCGCAGAGAAGACGTGACCTTGGTTCGCTTATTTTCATTGACCTTCGCGACAGAACTGGCATTGTTCAGTTAGCCTTCGGCGAAACAACCGAAAAGGAAATATTTGACAAGGCGTTTACAGTCAGAAGCGAATATGTGCTTATGGCAAAGGGTACTGTGCGTGAGCGTTCTTCAAAGAATAAGGAAATCCCCACAGGCGACATTGAAATTGACGTTACGGACTTAAGAATACTCAGCGTCAGCGAAACTCCGCCCTTTGAAATTGCAAAGGCGGACGAGGTAGGCGACGAAACAACGCTTAAATACCGCTATTTAAATCTTCGTAATGAAAAGCTTACAAAGAATATTCTTATGCGCCACAAAATTGCGCAGATAGCGAGAGAATATTTCTACGCAAACGATTTTATTGAGATTGAAACCCCGATGATGATTAAATCAACACCGGAGGGAGCGCGTGACTATGTTGTTCCGAGCCGTATTCACAACGGCAAGTTTTACGCTCTTCCGCAAAGTCCGCAGATTTACAAACAGCTTTTAATGGTTTCGGGCTTTGACCGCTACATTCAGCTTGCACGCTGTTTCAGAGATGAGGACTTGCGCGCAGACCGTCAGCCTGAATTTACTCAAATCGACCTTGAAATGAGCTTTGTTGAAACAGACGATATAATGGATATGGCAGAGGGCTTTGTAAGAAAGCTTATGAAAGATACAATAGATGTTGACATAACCGCTCCTCTTCCACGTCTTACATTTGCCGAGGCTATGAACAAATACGGCTCTGACAAGCCGGATACACGCTTCCAGATGCTCATAGAAGATATTTCCGAGTGGGCAGATAAGACAGATTTTGCAGTATTTAAAAATGCAATTGAAAACGGTGGTACTGTTAAAGCGATTGTCGCGAAAAATGCGGCAGGAGTATATACAAGAAAGAAAATTGACAAGCTTACCGAGCAGGCAAAGGGTATAGGCGCAAAGGGCTTGGTATACATTCGCTGGGCTGAGGACGAGCCTAACTGCTCATTCGGCAAATTTTTAAAAGATGGCGAATTGCAGGCTTTAATTGAGCGTTTAGGCGCAGAAAAGGGCGATTGCATATTTATTATAAGCGATAAAACAAGTCTTGCTCTGAGTGTTATGGGCGCTGTTCGCTTAACGGTTGCAAAGGAATTGGGAATTATCCCCGAGGGCAAGTGGAACTTCCTTTGGATAACGGAAATGCCGTTTTTCGAGTATGACGAAGAGAGCGGCGAGTGGCTTGCAATGCACCATCCGTTCACAATGCCCCTTGATGAATGCATACCTTATCTTGATACTGACAAGGCAAAGGTTCGTGCAAAGGCATTCGACTTGGTGCTTAACGGAACGGAGCTTTCCTCAGGCTCAATGAGAATTACGGACTGCGAGCTTCAGAACAAAATGTTCTCGCTTCTCGGAATGGAAAAGGAAGAAATTGACGCAAAATTCGGCTTCCTTGTTGAGGCGTACAAATACGCTTCTCCCCCTCACGGCGGTATGGGCATTGGTCTTGACAGATTGGCAATGCTTATTTGCGGTGCGGATTCACTTCGTGACGTTACTGCATTCCCGAAGGTTCAGAACGCAAGCGAGCTTATGAGCGGCGCGCCGTCTGTAATTGACACAATTCAGCTTGACGAATTGGGAATTGACTTAAAATCAAAGGAATAATTTATGAAAAAGCTTTTTTTGACCGTCGCTTTAATTTGCCTTATGACATTAAATTCGTTTGCGGCAAATGACAATCGAATACCGCTGACTCCCACGGTTACACCGTTGCGAATTTTCTTTGCGGTTTTGGCTGTTCTCGGCTTTATTCTTGCGGAAATTTATATTGAGAAAAAGAGAGAGCAAAGAGTAAAGGAACGCCCCGAAAGAGCAAAATTAAAGGCAGAAAAAGACAGAATAAAAAAGCAGAATAAAAAATAGATACCCGACAAAATATCAAATAAACCAATTAAAAACAGCAGTCTTACAAAAACGTAGGACTGCTGTTAATTTATATGTATGTGAATTAAAAATGTAGGGTACGCCGACCTCGGCGTACCGAGAAAAAAAGAGTGATGGCGGTTGATTTGCAACGGGCTGTCGGGTCGTCAGTCCCTACGATTTGATGAAAGTTTTAGTGAGATAGATATAAAAAACGGGACGCCGAGTCGGCGTCCCCTACAATAGTTAATTTAATTATATCGTAACTTAAAATTCAAGTGAGCCGTAGGTTCTGGGGTACGGAAGAACGTCACGGATGTTCTGAACGCCTGTTGCGTAAATCAGAAGTCTTTCAAAGCCCATGCCGAAGCCCGAGTGGGTACAACCGCCGAATTTACGTAAATTTACGTACCAATACATTGACTCTTTTGAAATTCCAAGCTCATCCATACGCGCTGTAAGCTTGTCATAATCGGTTTCTCTTTCACTGCCGCCCATAAGCTCGCCGGCTTCCGGAACAAGCAAATCAACTGCTCCGACAGTCTCGCCGTCGTCATTCTGGTACATATAAAACGCTTTAATGTCTTTCGGCCAGTCGTAAATGAACACGGGAGCGTCAAAATATTCTTCTGTAAGATATTTTTCATGCTCTTTTGCAAGGTCCTCGCCGTATTCGGGCTTGAATTTGAAATCCTTACCCGAATTTTTAAGGAGCGTAATAGCTTCTTTGTGAGTAATGCGGTGAATTTTTGAGTCTATAACCTTTTGCATACGCTCACGAAGCGGTAATTTTGTGAATGTTTCAAGGAATGTAAGCTCGTCGTCACATTTTTTAAGGATTTTGCCGAGTACGCATTTAAGGAAATCCTCTTCAATATCCATAAGCTGTGAAAGGTTGCAGAATGCAATTTCAGGCTCAATCATCCAAAATTCTGCGGCGTGAGTGGGTGTTACCGAATGTTCGGCACGGAATGTGGGACCGAAGGTGTAAATCTTGCCGAATGCCATGGCAAAGGTCTCGCCCTCAAGCTGACCTGTAACGGCTAAAGATGTGGGTTTGCCGAAAAAGTCGTCTGCATAGTCAAATTTTTCATTTTTGGGGTCGAGGCTCGTTACGGTAAAGGTGTTGCCTGCGCCCTCAGCGTCATTAGCCGTGAGGAGCGGAGTGTGAACATAAACATAGCCGTTATCCTGAAAATATTCGTGAATTGCCATTGCGGCAACGCTTCTTACTCTGAATACTGCCTGGAAAAGGCGTGTTCTCGGGCGGAGATATGCAATTTCACGTAAAAATTCAAGGGAATGGCGCTTGGGCTGAAGAGGATAATCCTCAGGACAGTCGCCCAAAACAGTGATATTTGTTGTATTTACCTCAATTTTATCTCTGTTTTCAACTACAGTGCCGACTGCCTCAATTGCCGCACCGATGTGTGTGGCGCTGATTTTCGCAAAATCAGGGTTTGAGTCGTCATAAACCAATTGAATAGAATTAAAGCAGGTTCCGTCAAAAAAGTCGATAAAGCCGATATTCTTTTGCTTGCGGTGGTTTCTTACCCAGCCGTGAAGTGAAACCTCTTTGCCGATAAATTCAGATTTTTTTTCGTAAAGCTCTCGTAAATCCATATAATCACAGCCTTTCATAATACTGGAATCTTTTAAAATTAACTTATTTTAACACTAATATTTTTTTTAGTCAAGAATCAGCGCTGAATCTGAAAATTTCAGGCTCGCTGTCTTTGTCAAAATCAAGGGAAGAGCCGAATGACTCACAGTTTTTATCAATGTGAACGGAACTGTCATATATTTTCACATTTTTCGCATTGCGGATGAAAAATCCTGCGTTTTTGTGCTTTTCAATCTCCTTGTTAAGTCCGGGGCGCATATCGTAAAGACCCGATTCCCATTTTGACGATTTTGAAAGCGTAATGTCAACATTTTGGAATATGACATTTTCAATTGCATTTTCCGCAGTTCCGTGCAAAAGCACGCCGTTTTCACCCTTAGCAGTAATATTTCTAAAGCTAACATTTTTAATATGTCCCGCTTTTGTGTTTTCGTCACGGTCAAAGGCAGTAATGACAATAGGCTCTGCCGTACCCCACCAGTCAGGGCAGAAGCGGCGTGTTTCAATTATAATATTGTTGTAGCGCACATTTTCAACATTGCCGCCGTCACGGATTTGTATTGAAAGTCCTCGGTTGCTCCTTGAAATTATGCAGTTCTGAACAAGCACGTTGCGGAAATCGCCGACGCCCTCAGTGCCGATTTTGATTGCGGCAGAGGTGGAAATGAGCGTGCAGTCCGAAATTACAATGTTTTCGCACGGACCGAATTCTGCGTTGCCCTTTGAGGTTTTAAGGCAGATGCAGTCGTCTGCACATTCAACGTGACAGCCGAGTATTCGCACATTGGTGCTGTGGTCGGGGTCAATACCGTCTGAATTTGCCACATCTAAATCGTTAAGTATGCGGATTTTCGAAATCAGTACATCGTCACAGCCGGCGGGGTGAAGCGTCCAGAACGGCGCGTCAACAATTGTAACATCTTCAACAGTAATATGATTGCTTTTTTCTATGTAAATAACGGTGGGACGGGGGTAAAAATTGCCTGTTACATAATATTTATCTTTACGCTCAACAAAAGAATGACCGTTTGCGTCAATAGTGCCGAAGCCCGTTATCTTGCAATTGTGCGCCTCAAAGCCGTAAATAAAGCAGAAAGACGGCTTGCCCGTTACTGGGTTGCCGATTAAAGTATTGGTTTTATCGTTAATAAAATTGCACGGTCTGAAATAGCCGTTAATGTCGCTTGTGGCTTTTAGCCTTGTGCCGATTTGCAAATGCAGCTCAACATTCTCTTTAAGTATAACCGAATCCGAATAATATGTCTTGCCGGAGGACAAAACTACTCTGCCGCCGCCGTTTTCGTGCGCTTTGTCAATAGCTGTCTGAATAGCCTTGACGTCATTGGTTTCGCCGTCGGCCAAAGCGCCGTAATCTTCGGGATAAAAATACATAAACACACCTCGTTATGTGGGATTGCTTTTATAATGTAATAGAGTATATCACATAAATTTAAGGTTAACAACAGTTATTTTTATTTTTGGCGCAGAAAAAACACCGCATAAGGTAATGGGGTCGGGATTGAAGATAAGCTCTTCACCTTAACATTAACCTTATACGGCGCTTTATGATTTTTGCCTATACTATTTTTATATAGGCTTTTTACTTAACAGATGTTTTTTAATTCTTCCGGCTATAAGTAAAATACTTTCCAAAATCAAGCTGAGACAACAGGGAGAAAAGAAAATTTGCAGCTGCTTCAGCCGTGAAAAATATGAAAGTATGACGAATAGGGCTATTACTGACAAAATCGTAAGTGAAACTTTGCGGAAATATTTGAACTCATTTTCCGACAGCGGCTTTTCGGGCGTGTCAAGCGGACAAAGAACCGCTGCGCAAGCTGCCGACACTGCGCTTACAATGAGCAGAGCCGTTTGAAAATCATACGTTTTTGACAGTCTGATTACAACAATAAAAGCCAAAATGGAAATAGTCGACCTAATTTAGCATCTTGTTTCCGTTGAAGCGTGATAACCTCCGGTATATTTCCTTATAAACTG
>CANARN010000063.1 GCA_947364045.1 uncultured Clostridia bacterium | reverse complement strand
TACTTCTTCGTGTCACAGTCTTTAAAAATATTATACATAAATTTTATTTTTTGTCAAGAAAATAATTGTTTGCGTATTCTATAAGCTCTGCTGCCGCCTGTTTTGAAATGTCTGTGCTGTCAATTCCGCCGATAATTCTTGAAAGCTCATTTATCCGTTCGGGATAATCAAGCGGCATTACACTTGTAAAAGTCTTGCTGTCTTTTTCAGACTTGGATATTAAATAATGACTGTCTGCAAATGCGGCAATTTGCGCCAAATGCGTAACACAAAGCACCTGTCTGTCAAGGGAAACCTCTTTAAGCTTAATACCGATTTTTTGAGCGGTTCGTCCGCTTACACCCGTGTCAATTTCGTCAAAAATAAGCGTCTGAATTTCATCGCCTGCCGCAAGAACATTTTTGATAGCAAGCATAACTCTTGAAAGCTCGCCGCCGGAGGCAATTTTTGAAAGCGCCTTCGGTTCTTCACCTTTGTTAGCGGAAATCAGAAAATATATTTCATCCTGACCGTTTTCGTTACATTCGGTTTTATTTTGCACCACCTTGAAAATTATTGAGGGCATTTCAAGGAAAGCAAGCTCTTTTGAAACACTGTCGGCAAATCTAATAGAAGCAGTTTTTCTGCTTTCGCTTAATTTGTCCGCAAAATCTTGCATAATAATGCGTTTCTCATCTGCCGCAGTCTTTAATTTTTCTTTAATTTGGTCAGAAAATGTAATTTCTTCAAGCTCTTTCTGAGCGTTTTCAAGATACGTTAAAACCTCTTCTTCGGTTTCACCGTATTTCTTAAATATTCCCTCAAGAAGAGAAAGCCTCTCCTCTACCGAATCCAGTTCTTTGGGGTCCATATCTGCCGAAAATAAAAAGCTGTTAAGCTCTGATGCGCAGTCAGACAGAGCATAAGAAATATCTGTTAAAGTTTCTGAAACTGTTTTTAGAGTGTCATCATATTCGGCAGCGTTTTGAAGAGAAGATGCTGCAAAGGAAATTTTTGAAGAAGCTCCGCTCTCCCCTTCTTCACCGTCAAGAGCCTGCAAAGCACCGCTTACAAGCGAGAGCAGTGTTTCGGCATTCTGCAAAAAATTTCTGCGTTTAATTAAATCAGCATACTCACCTGTTTTTATATCAGCTGCTTCAATCTCTTCCGTCTGATATGTTAAAATATCAATTTTTCTCGCCTTTTCAGATTCGTTATCAATAAATGATTTAAATTTCCGTTCAGCACTTTTAAAATCAATATATGCTGTTTGATATTCTTGCTTAATATCTGAATTTTGTGCAAAAGCGTCAATGTAGTTAATGTGGTAATCTTCGTTGAGAAGATTTTGATTGTCAAGCTGACCGTGAATATTAATGAGGGCTTGACCGACTTTTTTCAGCATTGAAACCGTTACAGACTGACCGTTAATTTTACATACGTTTTTTCCGTCAGCAAAAATTTTTCGCATAATATGAAGCGTGCCGTCCGCCTCAGTATCAATGCCGATTTCTGTAAGGACTGACTGCACAGAAATATTTATATCGGCAAATAATGCGGATACTTCCGCAAAGCTGTTACCGGTGCGTATAAGCTCTCGCGATGTACGTTCGCCTAAAATTGCGTTTATGGCGTCAATAATTATTGATTTACCTGCGCCTGTTTCGCCAGTTAAAACATTAAGACCGTTACCGAAATCAATAACAGCCTCTTTAATTATTGCGATATTGTCGATTTTAAGGTTTTGAAGCATAAAATCATTCCTTAAGCATTGATAAAATTGTATTACGGTTGTCAGTTGCGTTTTCAATAGAGTCACATGCAAGGAATATGGTGTCATCTCCCGCTATTGCGCCTACTGCACCCTTCATATGAGCGTTTTCCAAAGCAACGCAAGCCGCATTTGCCGTTCCTACATAACACTTTACAACAACTATATTCATTGCAAGCTCAACAGATAAAACCGAGCGGGAAAAAATAAGAGCAAAATTATTATGAGTCTCGCTTTTGCTGATAACATATCTTGTTTCATTTTTTCCAAAATGCTCTTTAACAAGCTTTAGATCTTTAATATCTCTTGAAATTGTTGCCTGAGTAACTTTATAGCCGTTAGAACTAAGCATTTTAATTATTTCTTCTTGTGTAGAAACATTGTTATTTTCAATAAAATCTATAATCAGCTTTTGCCTGTCCTTTTTCATATTACGTTCTCCTTTGAGTAAGCTTTCTGTTTAGTACATCAAAAAACTCGTCAGATTTAATTCTGATAAATTCTGCCGATATATCGGATTTTTCAATTATCACTTCGGCATTTTTCGGAAGTTCAATATTTGTTTCACCGTCAAGAGAAATAACAATATCCTTTTCGGGATTATTCGGAGCAGTAATACTTATCTTTGACGAGCTGTTAAAGACCATTGAACGATTAAGAGGTGAATGAGTGCAAAGAGGGGTTAAAATGATGCACTGTAAAGCAGGGTCGATTACGGGACCGCCTGCCGACCAAGAATAAGCGGTTGAACCTGTCGGGGTAGAAACAATAATACCGTCCGCTCTGTAGAAATTTACAATTTTGCCGTCACAATATGCATTTAGATTTAAAACATTAAATACCTTACCCCGCGCAACTGCAATATCGTTTAAACAGTAGCCTATCATTTCGTTTTTTCCGTCATATTTCAAAAAGCATTTGAGCATCATATGCTTTTCTTTTGTGTAATTGCCGTTTATAAGAGATTTTAACAGTTCAAGCTCATTTGCTTCAAGTCCTGCTAAAAAAGCAAGATTGCCGGCATTTATGCAAAGTACGGGTCTGCCTGCGATTGCGCATTGCTTTGCCGTATGAATAAATGAGCCGTCGCCGCCTATCGCTATTATTACATCGGCATCTCTGTAAATATTATCCGAATAAGAAAAACGATTTCCGAAGGTATTCATTGTATCAGGCTCGAACATATATTCAATATTAAGCTGACGGAGCATATCTGTCACCGCATAGGTTACGCTCTCAGCTTTTTCACGGGTAAGATTAGGAACTATTCCGACTTTAATCATTAGTTATCACCGCTCAAATTATTATGTGATTCTTCTGCAATTTCATTAATGTATGCTTCGTCAAAGGCTAAAGCCTTTTCTTCGTCCTTTGAAAGAAAAATCAGATATTCAATATTACCCTCAGGACCTTTTATGGGAGAGAAAGTAAGCCCCAAAACAGAAAAGCCTGTTTCAATGGCAAAATTTACAATCGAACCGATAACCTCAATATGAGTTGATAATTCCCGTACAACGCCCTTTTTGCCTACCTTTTCCCTGCCTGCCTCAAACTGCGGTTTAATCAGCGCAACACATTTACCGCCTTGCTTAAGGAACCCGAACAGAACGGGTAAAATCAGTTTTAAAGAAATAAAAGAAACATCTATGCTCGCAAAATCAATTTCATCAGTTACCGTATCGTTCGTCAGATAACGAAAATTAGTGCGTTCTAAATTCACTACACGTTCATCTGTACGAAGCTTCCATGCCAATTGTCCGTATCCTACGTCAATTGAATAAACCTTTTTAGCGCCGTTTTGAAGCATACAGTCGGTAAATCCGCCCGTTGATGCGCCGATATCCATACAAACGCAGTCTGAAAGAGTAATCGGAAAATTCTTCATCGCCTTTTCAAGCTTATATCCGCCGCGGCTGACGTAAGGC
This sequence comes from uncultured Clostridia bacterium, assembly GCA_947364045.1. GTDB lineage: Bacteria > Bacillota > Clostridia > Oscillospirales > Acutalibacteraceae > Fimenecus. Next base: position 2,810 of record CANARN010000063.1, on the reverse strand, counting down.
ATTTGCTTACCTTTTAATTCAATTTTATCTGTAGGTTTTACCGTATATCCGGCTTTTGTTTCTTTTTGACCGTTTACAAAAACCGAACCCGACATTATCATTGCAGACGCTTTTGAACGGCTCTCGCAAAGTCCCAATTCAAAAACTGCTGTATCAAGTCTTTTTTTATCAGCCATTTAAATTCTCCGAAATTTCTCGTAAATTGATTCTCTGTCAAGTTTAAACTTTTCCATAAGAGCTTTAACCGATGCGTGCGGAACGAACTCATTGTTCACGGCAATGTGTTCAAATTTACCGCAGTAGCCTTTTTCTGAAAGTATTTCGGCAAAAGCCGTACCAACGGAACACGACTTTTCAGACTCTTCATAAAATGCAATTTTTTTATATGTCATTACAATATTAAATGCTTCCTTCGGAATGGGTTTAATGCAGTTGAGAACAAGCAGTGAAACATTTTTATTTTCAGTCTTAAGTTTTTCAATCGCATACATTGCCTCAGCAGAGGTTCTGCCGTATGTAACTATAAGCGCGGCTCCGTTCTCATTAAACAAGTCAAAATCTTTTTCGCTTATTTTATATCCGTTCGGTAAAACAGTGTCATTACCTCTCGGATACCTTACTGCAAAAAGTCCTTCTTGCTTTATCGTATTTTCCAAATCGAAATTCAGTCTTTCAAAGGTAAAAGGCGAATAAATTTTAATATTCGGAACCGACATCAGCATAGGAACATCGAAAAGTCCCTGATGAGTTACGCCGTCCTCACCTACAAATCCTGCTCTGTCAACAGCAATAAGCATATTCGCTTTTTGAAGAGAGCAGTCGTGTATAAGCTGATCATAAGTTCTTTGCAAAAAAGTTGAATAGAGTGCAACAACGGGCTTCATTCCGCCTTTTGAAAGACCTGAAGCAAATGTAATTGCGTGTTCTTCTGCAATCCCCACGTCAAAAAATCTGTTCGGATATTGTTCGGAAAATTCCTTAAGCCCTGTTCCGAGGGCCATTGCAGCAGTAACGGCACATATGCTTTTATCTTTTTCAGCTGTTTCACAAAGCTTTGAGCCAAAAACAGACGAAAAGTTTTCAGTACCTAAATTTGTTTCTCCGTTATCTATATTAAATTTGGAAATGCCGTGGAATTCGCTGGGGGATTTTTCTGCGAAATCGTAACCTTTTCCCTTAATAGTATTAACGTGCAGGAGTACAGGACCGTTAACGAGCTTTGCGCTGTCCAAAGCTTCCGAAAGCTGTTCAAGATTATGACCGTCAATGGGACCCATATAGCGAAAGCCCATATCCTCAAAAAATGTACTTTTATACATTCTGTTTTTTATTCTTGTTTTAATATTAAATATTTCCTTAGCTAAAAGCCTGCCTACAAGCGGAATTTTATTTAAGGTTGACTCTGTTTTAGCTTTAAGGCGAAAATATTCCGGCTTGGAACGGATTACTGCCAAATACCTTGCAACACCGCCAACATTTTCTGAAATTGACATTTTGTTATCGTTAAGTATAACGATAAGTCTTGCCTTAGACCGCCCTGCATTATTAAGCGCCTCATAAGCCAACCCGCCTGTAAGCGCACCGTCGCCGATAACAGCAACCGTATAATCCTTTTTACCGCTTATTAAATTCGACATTGCAATGCCGAAAGCAGACGAAACAGAGGTGCTTGAATGACCGCTGTAAAAAATGTCATGCTCGCTTTCTTCCGGAGAAGAAAAGCCTGAAATTCCGCCTTCGGTACGTAAGGATGAAAACTGCTCGTATCTCCCTGTCAGAATTTTATGAGTATAGACCTGATGACCCACATCCCAAATTATTTTATCATTCGGTGAATTGAACACCTTATGTAAAGCAACGGAAAGTTCAACAACGCCGAGATTGGAGGAAAGATGACCGCCGTTTTCGGAAACTGTTGATATCATTAAATTTCTTATCTCTGCACATAATTCGCCGAGCTGAACATAAGATAGCTTCTTTATGTCATCGGGTGACTTAATTTCAGATAACATTTTATCGTTTGCCAAAATAAAATCTCCAATCAAAACTTGCGTTCAGCAAGTGCCATAGTTAAATCAATAAGCTTTTCGGATTTTTTTCTGCTAAAAGAATTTATAATAAAAACAGCTTTTTCCGTAAGCTCATTTACAAGTTCCTTCGACTTTTCTAATCCGTAAAGTTTAGCAAAAGTCGGCTTGTTGTTCTTCTCATCGCTGCCGACAGGTTTTCCTAATGTTTTAGAATCACTGACAACATCAAGAATATCATCTCTGATTTGAAAAGCAAGCCCCAGACATTCGGCATAATCACAAATCTTGTCTATTTCTTTTTTATCGGATTTTTCACTTGCAAGATAGCCTAAAACACAAGCGCATTTTATAAGCGCGCAGGTCTTAAGCGAATACATTTTTTTTATATCATCTAAGGAAGGCATTGTATTTTCAAACTGTAAATCAAGCACCTGACCCATTACCATTCCCCTCACTCCTGCAAACTCAGAAAGATATTTTATCGCAAGAGCCGTATTAGCGGAAGAAATTCCGCTTTGAGAAGCAAGTAAAAAGGCTTCTGTTAAAAGTGCATCTCCCGCCAAAAGCGCATTTGCTTCTCCGAAAGCGATATGACAGGAAGGCTTGCCTCTTCGCATATCGTCATTGTCCATACACGGTAAATCATCGTGTATAAGCGAATAAGTGTGAATCATTTCAAGCGCACAGCCAAGCTTTACAGCAGCGGCTCTGTCACCCCCGAAAAGCTCTGAAAAATAAAGTGTTAACAACGGGCGTATTCTTTTTCCGCCGTTTCCGATA
>CANARN010000062.1 GCA_947364045.1 uncultured Clostridia bacterium | reverse complement strand
TTCTCTGCAAGAATTTTATTGAGCTTGTCGCGAGTTCTTAAAATATGGTCAGCTGTAATTTTAATATCGCTCGCCTGCCCCTGTGCGCCGCCTGACGGCTGGTGAATCATTATTTCGCTGTTGGGAAGAGCATATCTTTTTCCCTTAGCGCCTGATGAAAGCAAAAATGCGCCCATTGAAGCTGCCATGCCCATACAAATTGTTGAAACATCGCATTTGATATATTGCATTGTATCATAAATCGCAAGTCCCGCGGTAACAGAACCGCCGGGGCTGTTAATGTAAAGGCTGATATCCTTTTCGCTGTCCTGACCCTCAAGATATAAAAGCTGCGCTACAACGAGAGAAGCCGTAGCGTCATTAACCTCATCGGAAAGAACAATAATACGATCATTTAAAAGGCGTGAGAAAATGTCATAAGAACGCTCTCCTCTGCCTGTCTGTTCAACAACATACGGTACAAGTGCCATAGTAATTCCTCCTTAGAATTAAACCTTTTCAATAGTATTAAAGAATTGCCCCCAGGGTTCGACTCTCCTCACCCTAAATTATTGGACAATTCTTTAACATATAAACATAATTTACTTGAAAGACTGAAAAATTATTCTTCGGTCTTTTTAGCTGTCTTTTTTGCGGCAGGCTTTTTTGCAGGCTTTTCTGCACTTTCTTTCTTTGCAGCAGTTTTCTTAGCAGGCTTTTCTGCATCGTCAGCTTTTGCTGTCTCTTTCTTAGCCGCAGTCTTTTTTGCTGCTTTTTCTTCAACAGCACTGTCTTTAATAAGTCCGATAGCCTTCTGTGACTTGATGTCGCCTGCAAGATTTTCAGCAGGAACAGCCTTCTTAATTGCGTCAATTTCCATATTATAAGCCTTTGCAAGCTTTTCGTATTCAGCTTCCAAATCAGCCTCAGTTGCTTCAATATTTTCAGCCTTAACAATAGCTTCAAGAGCGAGCTTTAACTTAACCTGATTTTCAGCAGGTGTTTTGTAATTTTCCAAAAGCTTATCTTTATCCATTCCCGTATACATAAGGTATGTATTAAGGTCTAAGCCCTGCATTTGAAGTCTGTAAGCAAATTCCTCAACCATTTCCTCTGCTTCTTTTTCAATCATAACAGCGGGAATTTCAGCTTCGATTCCGTTTGCTACCTTTTCGAGAAGCTCGTTTGTAAATGCAGCGTCGGCATCTGCTTTTTTCTTCTCTTCAAGGTCAGATTTAATGTGCTTTTTAAGTTCATCAAGAGTGTCAAATTCACTTACATCCTTAACAAACTCATCGTCAAGAGCGGGAAGCTCTTTAACCTTAATTTCGTGAAGCTTAATTTTGAAAACAGCGTCCTTTGAAGCAAGCTCTTCATGATAATCCTCAGGGAATGTAACATTTACGTCAAATTCTTCGCCGACCTTATGACCGATAATCTGATCCTCAAAGCCCGGAATGAAAGAATTGGAACCGATTACAAGCTCATAATTCTCAGCCTTGCCGCCGTCAAAGGCTACGCCGTCAACAAAGCCTTCAAAATCAATAACTGCCGTGTCATCTTTCTTAACCGCTCTGTCATCAACACTGAGCATACGGCTGTTCTGCTCCTGCATCTTAGCAAGCTCTGCCTTAACCTCATCAGCGCTTACCTTAAAAGAAGACTTCGTAGCTTTTACGCCCTTGTACTCGCCGAGTTTAACCTCAGGCTTTACCGTTACCTTAAATTTCATTTCTACGCCGTTTTTACCGATTTCGGATACATCAAGGTCAAAGGGTGTGTCAACAATTGAAAGCTCGGCCTCTTTAATAGCTTCGCTTACGGCATCGGGATAAACAATTTCAAGTGCGTCTTCATAGAAAACGCCTTCGCCGTACATTTTCTCAATAAATGTTCTGGGAGCTTTACCTTTTCTGAATCCCTTTACGGTGATGTTCTTTCTCTGCTTTAAATAAGCCTTTTGAATTGCTGCTTCAAAAGTTTCAGCGTCGATTGAAATCTCAACCTCGTAAACATTGGTTTCAACTTTGTTTGATGATTTTAACATTAACTTATTCCTCCTGAATACATTTGTATTCTATATCTTTACAAGTATATCATAAGAAAACTCAAATTACAATATCTTCCTGAAAATTCATTGCTTTGCACATCGAAATTACGGAACGCAAACACATTTTGGACAAAATCCCAAATAATCTGCCGAAACGAGTCTGAAATCTATTCCGTATTTCACTCCGCAAAACGCATATTTTGCAGCTGAGCCGTGCAAATGGCCGTAGTAACAGCGTTTAATTCCGTGACCTGACAGCACCTCAATTATCGCCTCGCAATCCTTTGCTTGCGACACGGGAGGATAATGTAAAAATGCAACTGTTTCTCCGCCCAAACTCTTTGCCGAAATGATTGAGCGGTCTATTCTTGCGCATTCTCTTGCCATAACCTTTGAGTCCGGCTCGGCATCAAAAAACCAGCCCCTGCTCCCAGCCACACAAAATTCACCGATACGGTAAGCATTGTTATGTAAAATTTTTAATGTGTCAAATCCGTTTTCTCTGAAAAACGAATCAATTTTTGTCCTTGTACTCCACCAATAATCGTGATTGCCCTTAATTATAATTTTATTTCCGTTCAGGCTGTTCAGAAATTCAAAATCCTTAAATGACTCTCTTAAGCTCATTCCCCAAGAAATATCGCCGTTAATTACAACTGTATCTTCTTTATTTACCAATATTTGCCAATTGTTTTTCAGACGTTCGGAATAATCGTTCCAACCGCCGAAAATATCCATAGGTTTATCTGTGCCGAATGATAAATGTGTATCGCCGATAACATATAAAGACATATTAAAACTCCTATGAATAAATTTAATTTAACCGCAAAAAATATTTACGAAGGGAGGTTAATAAATATGGATAACCACAACAGAATTACCTGCGACGCACACCACTGCCATTATAACGACGGCCATAACAAGTGCACCGCAACATCAATTGAGGTAGGTACACAACAGGCTTGCTGCTGTGACGACACAAGATGCGCAACATTTAAACTCAAGTCAGACTGCAAAAATTGCAAATAACATTAAGCAAAATTTTTAAATGCGGAAGTCTTTTGCACGGCTTCCGCATTTTCTATTCAGATTCCGAGCATATCGAAAACTACCTGCTTCATATCTTGCTTTTTGCAAACCTTTGTAAATCTTGGTGTTTTACCCTTAAGAGCCTCAAGCTGAGACGGAACAGGTTCACCTGATTTTGCGAAAAGCTCATCGACCATCGAAAATTCGTTTTCTGCTTTAATATTATCAGAAACAGCTGAAAGAACGCTTGCTGAAAATTTATACGGATTGGCAGTTGAAGCAATTACCGCAGGAGTATTATCCCCCGTTTCTGCCTTATAATTCTTATATACATTCATTGCAACGGCGGTGTGTGTGTCGCAAAGATAATTCTTTGAATTGAATATTTCGGATATTGTATTTTTTGTGGCGATATCGTCACAGAAGCCTGCCGAAAAGAGCGATTTTATCTGTTCAAAAACGCTGTCTGAAACAGTGTATTTACCGTTTTCGGCAAGCTCATTCATCCAAGTCTTAACTGTTATGTCATTTTCACCGCAAAGGTGGAACAAAAGACGTTCAAGGTTACTTGAAATAAGAATATCCATTGACGGAGAAGCCGTGCAGTAAAAGCATCTGTTTTTATCATAAGTACCTGTTGTAAGGAAATCTGTGAGAACATTGTTAGCATTTGACGCGCAAATAAGTTTTTTTACGGGTATTCCCATTTGTTTTGCGTAATATGCCGCCAAAATATTGCCGAAATTACCGGTGGGAACAACAATATTTATTTCGTCGCCAAGAGCTGCTGCACCGTTTTCGAGCATATCACAGTAAGCAGATACATAATAAACAATCTGCGGAACAAGTCTGCCCCAGTTAATTGAGTTTGCAGAAGAAAAGGCAAGACCGTTTTCCTTAAATTTCTTTTCAATGTCTTTATCGGTAAAAATTGCTTTTACGCCGCTTTGCGCATCGTCAAAATTGCCCTCAATAGCGCAAACGCTTACATTTTCGCCCTCTTGAGTTGTCATCTGAAGCTTCTGCATAGGACTTACGCCGTCTACGGGGTAGAAAACAAGAATTTTTGTATTGGGAACATCCTTAAAGCCTTCAAGAGCCGCCTTGCCGGTGTCGCCTGACGTTGCAACAAGAATAACAATTTCAGTGTCTTTAAGTGTTTTACCTGAAGCTGTTGTAAGAAGATAAGGGAGAAGCTGAAGAGCCATATCCTTAAATGCGCAGGTAGGTCCTCTCCACAGCTCCAGAACATATTCGCCGTCTGCCAATTTATGAAGCGGAGAAACCTTATCCGAACTGAATTTTCCTTTTTTGTATGCACCCTCAACGCAATACGAAATTTCATCCTCCGTAAAATCGGTAAGATAAAGACTTAAAACTCTTTTTGCTCTTTCAATATATGAAAGAGGTATAAGCTCTTTAATGAAATCTTCATCGATTTTCGGGATTTCCGTCGGAACAAAAAGTCCTCCGTCGGAAGATATACCCTTTGTTATGGCCTCGGAAGCCGTAACCCTAACCGACTTATCTCTTGTACTTGTGTAATACATATACTGCACGCTCCTTGCGAAAAATATACAAATTAATTACCTGTTCCGTCAAATGCACCCTCAATGTGATTAAGACTTGACGGCTCGTCATTTTCAAAATACACCTCAATAATATCAAACCGAGGCTGTCGCTTCATATCATAATTTTTAAGAAATAGATTTGCCGATGAAATCAGCTTACTTCGCTTACTGAAGTCAACTGCATCCGCTGCCGAAAAATAGTTATTTTCACTTCTCGTTTTAACCTCAATAAAGCATATGTAACGTCTGTCCTCGGCTATAATGTCAATCTCACCGAATTTACAGCGGTAATTTGCTGTGACAATTTTATAACCATGAAATCTGAGATACCGCAGAGCCGTCAGCTCACCGTAATCACCCAGCATATGCTTATCCATTTGCTTCACCTATAATTTTTTTGAGAAAGGATTTTCTGTGTATGGGTGAAATGCCGTACTTTTCAATCATTTCATAATGAAGGCGTGTACCGTAGCCCTTGTGCTTCTCAAATTGATACTCAGGGTACTCCTCAGCCATTTTCAGCATAAATCTGTCACGGGAAACCTTAGCTATTATTGACGCCGCTGCAACGCTCATTACCTTGCCGTCGCCCTTTACGACTGTTTCGGTCGGAATTTTCAAACTCGGCGCGCGGTTTCCGTCAATTATAGCATAATCAGCGGGAATTTCAAGCCCCTCAACAGCTCTTTTCATAGCTAAAAAAGTTGCGTTTAAAATATTTATTTTGTCAATTTCTGTTTCTGTCGCAACTCCTACAGAAATGCTTAATGCAACACTGTTTATTATATCAAACAGCTCTTCTCTTTTCTTTTCGGAAAGTTTTTTTGAATCGTTAAGACCTTCGATTTCCGTTCCCGCAGGTAAAATAACCGCCGCCGCATAAACAGGACCCGCCAATGGTCCCCGACCTGCTTCGTCAACGCCGCACACTGATTTAAAGCCGTTGTTCATTGCCGAGATTTCAAAGCTGTAATCCATTACATATCCTCCGGACTTTCAAGTGAAATTGTACCCAGCTTACCGCCTCGGTATTCGTCAAGAAGCATTACCGAGGTACGCTCAGTATCGATTTCACCGCCGCGCATAATATTCCCACGTTTTCTGCCTATAAGCTCCAGCACTTCCCAAGGCTGAAGCTCCTCAAAGCCGGATATTTTATAACGCTCGCTGAGGCGCACGGGATAATGCTCCTGCATAACCTCCAAAAGTCTTACGGCTAAAAGCTCTGTATCAAGGATTTCATCCTTAACCGAGCCGATAAACGCAAGTCTGTCCCCTACCTTTGAGTCATCAAATTTAGGCCACAAAACTCCGGGCGTATCAAGAAGCTCTATACCGCCGCCGATTGCAAACCACTGATTATGCCTTGTCACGCCTGCTTTGTCGGCAACCTTTGCCTTAACCGTTCCCGCCATTCTGTTAATAAAAGAGGATTTACCTGTATTGGGAATACCCACAACCATAAGCCTCAACGGATTTCCCGCCATACCCTTTTCCTCATTACTGCGGATTTTTTCGGCAAGCACGGTTTTTACTGCTCCCTGAAAAGCATTTAAACCCTTTCCGCTTCGGCAGTCAACGGGAATTGCGGTAATTCCCTGTTTTTTATAATATTCAATCCATTTTTTTGTAGTATTTCCGTCCGCAAGGTCGCATTTATTAAGTAACACTATTCTCGGTTTGCCTGATATAAGCTCAGAAAGCTCCGGATTGGAACTGCTGTACGGAATTCTTGCGTCAATAACCTCAAGAACACCGTCAACAAGACGCAGACTTTCTTTTATCAGCCTGCGTGTTTTTGCCATATGTCCCGGAAACCACTGTACTACCTGTTTCTGACTGTCTGCCATAAATTACATATCCTTTTCAAAAAGTGCGGTATCTCCCACTCTGT
>CANARN010000061.1 GCA_947364045.1 uncultured Clostridia bacterium | reverse complement strand
CGAGGGCATAAACTCGTTCAAAATACTTGCAGGCTATCATCAGTATTTTGCGGTAAGAAAAGCAATTGAGTCCACAAAACACGCTACTGTTACAGACGGTAAAGGTGGTGTGTTCTGGCATACGCAAGGAAGCGGTAAATCGCTTTCTATGGTATTCTATGCCCATTTGTTGCAGGAAGCCTTAGACAGCCCGACAATCGTGGTACTGACCGACAGAAACGACCTTGACGACCAGCTTTACGGTCAATTTGCAAAGTGCAAGGAATTTTTAAGGCAGGAACCTATGCACGCAGAAAGCCGAGAGCATTTGAAAACTCTACTTGACGGTAGGCAGGCAAATGGTATTATCTTTACCACAATGCAAAAGTTTGAAGAATCAGACGAAGCGTTATCGGATCGCCGTAATATTATTGTAATGGCAGATGAGGCACACCGTGGGCAATACGGACTGACAGAGAAAATAGACGAAAAAACAGGCAAAGTAAAAATCGGTACAGCCCGTATTATCCGAAACACCTTACCGAATGCTACATACATTGGCTTTACGGGTACGCCTATCTCCTCCAAAGACCGCAGTACCCGTGAGGTATTTGGAGATTACATTGACATCTACGATATGACGCAGGCTGTTGAGGACGGTGCTACACGCCCGGTTTACTATGAAAGCCGTGTAATTAAGCTTAACCTTGATGAAGCAACCTTGAAATTGATTGACGCCGAGTATGATATTATGGCGCACAATGCTGACGATAGAGTTATTGAAAAAAGCAAGCACGAACTTGGAAAGTTGGAAGCAGTTCTCGGCAACGATAACACAATCAATTCTTTGGTTTGCGATATTCTCGACCATTACGAGAATAACCGAGAAAGTCTGTTGACCGGTAAGGCGATGATTGTTGCCTATTCCCGCCCTATCGCTATGAAGATTTACAAGCGTATATTGGAACTTCGTCCTGTGTGGACGGAAAAGGTGGCAGTCGTTATGACCTCCGGTAATAATGACCCGGAAGAATGGCGACAGATTATCGGAAATAAGCACCATAAGGACGAGCTTGCAAAGAAATTCAAGGACAATAACAGTCCTTTGAAAATCGCTATTGTCGTGGATATGTGGCTGACCGGATTTGATGTGCCGTCCCTTGCCACTATGTATGTTTACAAGCCTATGTCCGGACACAATCTTATGCAGGCAATCGCTCGTGTAAACCGTGTGTTCAGAGATAAGGAAGGTGGACTTGTTGTTGACTATGTAGGTATTGCCACCGCCTTAAAGCAGGCAATGAATGACTATACCACACGTGATAAGAAAAACTACGGTGATACCGATGTTGCTAAGGTCGCTTATCCGAAGTTCTTGGAAAAGCTGTCTGTTTGCCGTGACAAATTCCACGGATATGATTATTCTAAATTCCAAAACGGCACAAATCTTGAAAGAGCGAAAACAATCAGCGGTGCAGTCAACTTCATCATGGGCAGAGAAAAAGCCACAGAGAAAGACTCATTTGTGAAAGAAGCTCTTATGCTTCATCAGGCATTATCTCTCTGTTCGTCTTTGGTTGATGAGTACAGCCGATTTGAAGCGGCGTTCTTTGAATCCGTTCGTGTATTGGTACTCAGACTGACAAACACCGGGGTTGGTAAGAAAATTTCTTTGCCGGAAATGAACGCAAGAATCAACGAGCTTTTGAAGCAGAGTATCAAAAGTGACGGTGTTATCAACTTGTTCTCAGACATTAAAGAGGAGTTTTCTCTGTTTGATGCTAAGTTCCTTCAAGAAGTCGCAAATATGAAGGAAAAGAATCTTGCCGTTGAACTGCTGAAAAAACTGATTGCAGAACAAGTCTCTATTTATCGTAGAACGAATGTCGTTAAATCCGAAAAGTTTAGCGAGATTATGCAACGTTCTCTTAATGCGTATCTCAACGGTATGCTAACCAATGAAGAAGTTATTGAGGAAATGCTGAATTTAGCAAAACAAATCACTGCAGCGCAAGAAGAAGGCGATAAGTTGGGACTTACCGCCGAAGAACTTGCTTTCTATGACGCACTTACAAAACCGCAGGCAATCAAGGATTTCTATGAGAATGACGAGCTGATTGCAATTACAAAAGAACTTGCTGATACTCTCCGTAAGAATAAAACGATAGACTGGCAAAAGCGTGAGTCTGCAAGAGCAAAAATGCGTATGCTTATCAAAAAACTTTTGAAGAAGCATAAATATCCGCCGGAAGGTATGGAAGATGCTGTACAGACAGTTATGACGCAGTGTGAACTTTGGACTGATAATATGATGGAAGTATAAAGTGAGGTGCGTTGAATGGATAAAACAGAAAATTCTGAATTCGAGTTCGAAGTATCTTCATCAAATAATGTTATTTTATTCCCCAATTTTGAAAAGCTGAAAAACGAAGTAGAGAGAATGCGTACAGAGCTGTCAATGCTTTTGCTGGAACGTGATGAGCTTCAGTTTGTTATCTGCAAAAATATTGAAACAGAATATATGCTAAAACTCGGCAGTATTGAGTACAAGGCATATGAGTCACAATGTACTTTTCTGCGACTAAAGCGTAAAATTGAATTGATTCAGGCAAAGAAAAACAGGCAGGAAAAAATCATAATTTCTGATATTGAAGAAACGCTCGATATTGAATTTGCCGAGTATCAAAAACAGCTTGACGAGCAGATTGATAAAATGAACGATGCTCTCAAACGAAGCAAGGCGGAATTCCTGTCAGACGAAGATAACAGGGAACTTAAAAAACTCTATCGTAAAATAGTAAAATCGTTGCATCCTGATATTAACTCTAATGTTTCCGAAGCACAACTTCAATTATTTGATAATGCGGTATCCGCCTATAAAAACGGCGATTTAGAAACATTGAGGATTATAGGCGAAATGGTTGGCAACAATCCATTGCCTGAACAGAATAAAGACGCTATGATACAACTTGTAGAAGACAGGGAGCGTTTACATGGACTGTTAAAATCTATAAGAGAAAGTATTGATAATATCAAAGCAGAGTATCCGTACACCATGAAAGATATTGTTGAGGATACAGAGAAAACCGAACAGAAGAAGCAGGAGCTTGAAAGCATCATTGAACAGTACAATGAACTTATCGTTATTTTAAAGACGAAAATCAAAGAAATGTTGAGGTGAGATTATGGGAGATTTGGTAAAGTCCGGCGGTAGCGGACTTGTAGGATTGCTTCACGGTAAAAACGGCGAAATTTCCATACCGAAGCCATTTGAAAAAGATATATTCCTTTTTGATACATATGTAGCAGGTACAACACATATTGAAGGTATTGAAGAATTAGAGCCTCATTTGAATAATGATGACAGATTGGAATTTTTCAGAGAGCCTGATAATCAATACGATAAACAAGCGATTGTTATTAAAACGGCAAACGGCGTTAAAATCGGTTATGTACCAATGCAAGATAATGTAATTTTTGCCCGTTTGATGGATGCAGGAAAGCTCCTTTTCGGAAAGATTACATCAAAGGAAAAGAAAGGCTCGTGGGTAAAAATATATATCAAAGTTTTCCTGCATGAGTAAATGTTGAAATCTACTAAATCAAAATAACAGCGAACAAAATCAATTAAAGCTGGTTTCGTTCGCTGTTTTTTTCATTCCACTGTAATAATTTCAAGTGCTTCTTCTGCTGATATTTTGCCAGAAAGGTATGCATTTCTTGCTTGTTCGGCTCTGCTCAGCCAATCGTAATACTGTGTAAGTATAAGGGTGTTTGCGGTTGCATTGGAAAAGTCATTCGTCCGCTCAAAGCGTTTATACATCTTTCTCTTTGTTCGGTCAAATGTTTCTATAACTAAATCTCGAGCGGCATCGCGTTTATGCTTTAATGCAGGAGCAATCTGTTTGCAGGTTTTACCATTACGGATAATTCTGTCGCAGTACAGGGTTGTTCGTTTTGTTTTCGGAATAAAATATTTTCCGCAGCATTGACAAAGTGCAACGCTCGGCTGATTTTCAATAAACCGCATCATCAGAAAAATATAGTAATCTATCAGCGAGCGAAAACGGTATTGTACAGTAACTTTTTCGCCCAGTGTTTGAATTTGCTTAAACTCTGCACTTCTAAAAATGCTGTACTTATTTTCCATATCAAGCGGTGTTCCGCAACGCAAATCATACAGTATGTCGCTGATAAGAAATTGCAATTTCATTACCGATGATAAGCAGTCGGTAATCTTTGCCTCGCTGTTTATTAAATACATTGCCGAACCGTCATCAGGTGGAAGCTGGTCTTCTAAAAGCGTTCGCAGGAGTGTCCCGTGCAGAGGATTTGACTCTTCCAAAGCCTCAATCAGTTTATGAACCGTTTTCAGTATTTCTGCATAAGCATCAACATCTATGCCTGCTTCTCCGAAGTCGCCGTCTGTTATTTCAACGTATGAGTCTTCGCACATATTGTCAATATGCTCCAATAACTCTGCATAGTATTTAAAATTCAATTCGGAAAACGCTATGATTTCATCATTGACCGTAGTGCATTCCAATTTTATTGTCTCACCGCTTTTTACGGTGAGATTTCTTTTTATAGCTCCGCCCTTATTTATCTCTACATACAAACCGCATATATTCTGCAAAGTATTTTCACCGCCTTGTCTCAAAGTGTTTTTGTGTGATTTTTGGCAGTAACACTTTGATATTTAGAAGAATTAAAAATTACAGTATTATTGTACCAGAACAGGCAGAAAAAGAAAAGCCTGTAAAATTGAATAGTCTGCTGTGACGATACACGGTGTGCACTTTGCGATAACAGCATCATATTGTTGATGTGTTCAGGAGGAAGGGGCAGATTGCTCCCGAAAGGACGGACGAGCGAAGAAGGCGGCTGTGAAATACGTGGTCAGGAAAAGAGCGCAGGAACAAAACAGATATACAGACAAATCGGCAATCAGGAGAAATGCAAACTTCCTCTTGCACGGAAACTGACACTGCTGAATTTTGATATTTGAAAGGTGGGAGGTATATGATTGTTCTGAAATCATCAATCCAAAAGAATAAAGGAGTGAAATTATATGAACGAAAGAAAAAATATGCTCACCGTGGTAGACGGTGAAACACTGATGGACATAAAACTTCCGCCGACGAAGTTTTGTGTGGAAACACTTTTGCCGCAAGGTATTTCGATACTCGGCGGCGCACCGAAAATAGGCAAATCCTGGTTGGTACTTGATTTGTGTGTCCGCATTGCAAAAGGCGAAGCGATATGGAATCTGCCCACACAGAAAGGCACAACGCTGTATCTTTGCTTGGAAGACTCATTGAACAGAATACAGCAAAGGCTTTGTATGCTCACGGACGAAGTGCCTGAGAATGCATATTTTGCAACCATGGCAGGAACGCTGGCAGGCGGGCTGTGTGAACAAATACGAAATTTTGTTTCGGAGCATCCCGACACGGTATTGGTTGCCATTGATACCTTTCAAATTATCCGTGCAAACACAACCGACACATCCTACGCAAACGATTACGATGATGTACGGCAGATGAAACAGCTTGCAGACGAATTGGAAATTTCTATTCTGCTTGTGCATCATTTGCGAAAACAGGGTGACGGCGACCCGCTGAATAAGATATCGGGTACAACAGGAATCAGCGGAGCGATGGACGCAATTTTTGTGCTTGACAAAAGCAAACGAAATGCAGACATGGCAACGCTCGTTTGCACAGGCAGAGATATTGAATACCGTGAAATGGAGATGAAATTATCAAAAGAAAATTGTGTTTGGACTCTTGTGTCGGACAGCCTTGAAAATCCGCAATTGATACTGCCCGATGAAATGGTATCACTTACCCAATTTATGAAAGCACAAAAATCCTTTAGCGGAACGAACAGCGAATTCACAGAACTTTTTAATTCGTATTTTGGAAAGCAACTGTCCGCAAAAAGTCTTAAGCAGATGATGAACCGCTGGCGGTATTCGTTGGAAGAACATGGCGTGCAGTTTACAAACCGCAGAAGCAACGGACAACGGATTGTGGATATTTCTTATTCTTCCGACCGTGACGAAAGTGCCGTAAGTGACGTAAAGATATTGGGTGCTAAATCCTGCGTTCCTTCCGTCCCTTGCGCCCCTGTAAGCGAACGTGTGGCTTTTTCGGCAAAAACTGCGGAAAGTATCCGACAACAGAATGAAACGGCGAAATTAGGCAACAGGAGGCAAATGTGAAATACAAAAGAAACCGAACAGAGAGCCTGACAATCAGGCTGACACCGACAGAAAAGGAAATGCTACAAAGCCGTGCCAATGACAAGCACTTGAGCATAACAGACTATATTTTGTTTTCGTGCATATTGACGAACAGGCAAAAACTTCCGCCTAAAATACAGGGTCGAAAATAAAGCAGGAGAAAGGGACGGTGCTGTCACACCGCCCCATGTCACATCGGACGGCAGAGCCGACCGAGGAAAACCGCTATGTTAAGCCATTTTCTGACACCGCCTGTGTAATTTGCACAAGGGTGTTGTTAAGCGTATATCACACACAAAATGTGTGCGGATACTAAAGATTATGCCGATTATTCGCCGTGTTTACGGTGTGAGAATCGGCACGCTACTACAACAATAAGGAGAAATCAAAAATGAATGAAACAAATAACGCAATAAGAAAAACCGTATATCTTGATGAAGA
>CANARN010000060.1 GCA_947364045.1 uncultured Clostridia bacterium | reverse complement strand
ACCCGGCTCACCTATAAGGCAAGGGTTATTCTTAGTTCTTCTGGAAAGAATCTGAATAACTCGGTTTATCTCCTCTTCCCTGCCGATAACGGGGTCGATTTTATTTTCTTTCGCAAGGGCGGTTAAATCTCTCGAATATTTTTCAAGAACAGAATTTCCGTCACTCTTCTTGCCGTTTTTGCCTTGCTTTGCATTTTGTTCTTTAGAAACTGTTTTTACAATATTTTGAACGGACATTCCGAGCCTGTTAAGAATTTCGCAGGCAAAGCCCGTTCCCTCACGGCAAAGGGACAGCAGCAAATGCTCTGTTCCCGCGAGAGACTTACCCATTGAGGACGCAAGCATTAAAGCGCTTTCCACAATATATTTAGCTCTCGGAGTAAAATCTGACGAAACAAGCTCTGTGGGTATACCTGCTCCCACGCTTTCACGTATGATTTTATAAACATTTTCATAGGTTATTTTTTCCGAAGTTAAAATTTTGCCTGCCTGCGACGACGGGTCGCTCACAAGCCCTAAAAGGATATGCTCACTGCCTATATAGGTGTGACCCAAATCCTCGGCACATTCAACAGCGCAATTAAGCGCATTGTTTGCTTTTTCCGTAAATCCTGTAAAGCTGTACATAAATAAATCTCCTTTCAAAAAATAAGGGGGATATTTCACCCCCATTTACAAATTAAGATAGCCTTTCACGAACTGCCTTTGCCCTCTCAAAATCTCTTTCACGGGGTGTCAGCCTTTGACCTGCCTTTGCATTTATTGTGGCAGGCTGAAGCGAAATCATCAGCTCGTTAACAGTGTTAAGGGGTACGTTCAGTTTTCCCGAAACAGAACCGAGCCGTACAAGAGAAAGATTCTTCATAAGCTCGTCGCTGCTCAGAAGCTTTGCCCATTTTAAAAGTCCGTATGCGCGGAATACCGCGTCCTCTGTATCAAGACTTTTTATCATTTCTTCCCTTGCGGCGCGTTCCTGCGCGCAAAGCTGTAACGTTATTGATTTTAAATTTTCTATTGCCGCTTTTTCGGAAATTCCGAGCGTTATCTGGTTGCTCAATTGGTACATATCGCCCACAGCCTCACTGCCCTCGCCGAATGCGCCGCGGATTGTAAGTCCGAGCTTTGAAACCGTGCTTATCAGTCTGGTTATTGAGCCGTTCATTGTAAGACACGGCAAATGAAGCATTACAGACGCCCTCATACCTGTGCCGAGGTTCGTAGGACACTGAGTAAGATAGCCGATTCGTGAGTCAAAGGCAAAGTCGAATTTACTGTTAAGAAGGTTGTCAATTTCATTTGCAACGGAGAATGCCTCGTCCAGAGCAAAGCCCGGGCGCATTACCTGCAAGCGAATATGGTCCTCCTCACACAGCATTATGCAAATATCCTCATCGGGAGAAATGAGCATTGCTCTGCCGCCTGCGTCTGAGGCAAATTCAGGACTTATTATATGTCTTTCAGCCATACTTGCCGCCTCAAAGCCTGCAAGAGTTTTCATTTCCACAAAGGAAAGCCCGAATTTATTGTCTTTACTGACAGCATCTCTGATTTTTCCGTTAAGCTCTGTTCTGCTCTTCGTGTTAAGCTTACAGGGAAACGGATATTCGGCAATATTCCTTGCAAATCTTATTCTTGTGCTTATAACAATATCGTTTTGCTCGCCGGCTCCAATATACCACTTACTCATTTTTTCCGCCCTCCTTAATGTTTTTTATTCTGTCGCGGAGTGTTGCCGCCGTTTCATAATTCTGCGCTTCAACCGCCGCCTTTAATTCTTCTTCAAGCTTCTTTATTTTCTCTGCATCACTGTCCTGATTTACCGAAATTCTGTTGGGAATTTTTCCTTCGTGACGTGTTTTCCCGTGAATTCGCTGGAGTGACGGAAGCAGTTTTTCGTAAAATGTTTCGTAGCACTTAGCGCATCCGATTTTTCCGCTCTCGACAATATCGTTAAAAGTACTGCCGCACTTTTCGCACTGCAAAGTTCTCGCTGAAAGCGAGCCTACTCCGCTGTCGCCTAAAAATGACCCGAAAAATGAGCCGAAAATATTTCCGAAGCCTCCGAAAACATCCTCATAACCGAGCATTTTTGCGCAGTCTGAGCAAAGATGAGCCTCCGTCGCCTCGCCGTTTACAATTCTTTTAACGTGTGTTGTTGCTTCATACTTTCCGCAATTCTGACATAACATAAAAATTCACTCCTTTAAATTAGTTAATTATAAATTATTTAATAAAATCTGTTTAAATATTGACGCGCGCACCGTATCCGCAAAGGCTTTCGGGATGTCCTTATAAGCATTTCCGCAAAGAGCCGATAACATTAGTTTTGCCGTTTTTTCGTCAATCAAATCTCTGTCGTAAAAATTTCTTACATATGCCTTACATGTATTATCGTCAATTTCCGAGCCTATCGAATTTACAACGTGCATTTTAAATGTGTCAACATCATAATTTGTCCGTGTAATTTTAATGTAACCTCCGCCGCCTCTTCGGCTTTCGACAATATAGCCGTGTTCAGGGGTAAATCTTGAAGAAATAACGTAATTTATCTGGCTTGGCACACAGCCTATTTTTTGCGCAAGCTCATTTCGCTGAATTTCCGTACTGCCACCGTCCTCTAACATATCTGAAATCATTTGAGCTATTATATTACTTATATTCAAATTATCACCTTTTTCATCTGTTATTTAATATTTGATTTAAATTTGACTTTGACTTTCTTTGACCTTATAAGTTATATTGTAGTCATTTTTTGAAAACAGTCAAAGGTCAAAAAAGGTCAAATTTAGTGTAAAGACATATTTTATCTCATTTTTTCTTTTGTTTTCTTCGACTTTAATATATTTTGCTAATTTTTTAAAATATAACTCCGATTGTTATAGAAAGTTTATTTATTCTATGATACAATAATAGAAGCAATAACAAATAAGGAAGAAAGCGGATTGATGTATTATGAAATTAAACTTTTTTAAAACTGACCCTTCAGAGAATTGTTGCCCGGCATTATCAGTAAACAGACAATATAATTTTGAAGATTTTGACGCAGTATTTGTCAACCGCTTTGACAGATACTGCCAAAGGGATTATGATAGAATAATCAATACGCAAAAAGCAAAAAGCATTGAGCTTTATGCTTGGAAAAACGATAAGGCAACGGCTGAGTTTGCAATCTTATGCGCAGAAAAAGATTTAAATAAAATTTCCGTTACTGCGTCAGCTTTGACAGGCGAGAACGGCTCTCTCCCCTCCCTTGCCATTTCGCTATCATTCATTAAAGAAGTGCGGGCGTACACGGGGCATGCAGGCTGGTATGCAAATAATCCGCGGGGAATTATGCCGAGAGGACAGCGTGAATATTACCCGGAGGTAATTTATTCCGATAAGCCTGTTTCTTTGGATAAAGGCAAATTACAATTGGTATTTGCTGAAATTAACGTACCGAAAGACGCGTCAGCAGGTAAATACTTCGGAGAAGTCACTGTTTCCGCTGAAAATTCTGATAAAACCGTTACGCTTAATATTTCACTTGATGTATTAGATGCGATATTACCCGACCCTCAGGACTATTTATTTGATACGGAGTATTGGAGCCACCCGTACAATGTAGCATACTATTACGGCGTTGAGCCGTTTTCAGACGCTCATTTAAAAATCTTAGAACAGCATATGGCTGTTTACAGGTCTTTGGGCGGACACGCAGTCACCGCAAGCATAGCAGAAGAGGCTTGGGGCGGTCAGACCTACGGCGGAAACAGCGAAATACACTATCCGTCTATGATTAAATGGATAAAATCCGCTGACGGAGAATGGCGCTTTGACTACACCCATTTTGACAAATGGGTAAAGCTGAATAAAAATATCGGCATTGCGGATAAAATTATCTGTTACAGTATGATGCCGTGGAAAAATGTTATAAGATATTATGACGAAGCAAAAAACAAAATGATAAAAATGAGGGTTAACCCTGCAAGTAAAGACAGCTACCGCAAGGCTTGGACGCCGTTTCTTAAAGATTTTATTGCCCACCTTGACAGCGAAGGGCTTTTTGACAGCACTTACATAGGCTTCGACGAACGGCGGAATATGGAAACCGCTCTTGACTTAATTGAAGCCGTAAAAAACAAGGACGGAAAATCGCTTAAAATCTCGGCATCGTTCAATAGCTTTAAGAGCAACGCCGCCGTTTTCTCAAGACTTGATTATGCATCTGTCGGGCTTCAGGAAATACGTGATAATCTTGAAAATTTTAAAAATCAAGTGACTGTCAGAAATGAGAACGGTCAGGAAACCTCAATGTATACGGCAACAGAGCATGTTCCCAACAGCTTTACAAAATCTGTTCCCGCCGAAAGCTACTGGTCAATTATGTTTGCAGGCTCATTAAACGCAACGGGATTTTTACGCTGGGCTTTTGATGCCTGGGTTGAAAATCCGTTAGAGGAGTCAACACACTGGTCATTCCCTGCGGGCGACTGTTTTCTTGTTTACCCGTCAGAAAGAAACGAAGAGCCGAAAAGCCGACTGTCACTTCGTTTAGCAATGCTTGACGAGGGTGTGCGTGACGTTAACAAGCTTTATTTTATGCGCAAAAATTTACCTGAGATGTCAGCAGAAATTGAAAATCTCTTTTCGGAAATTAAAGGTATTCACGAAAATGACTACGAATTTTACACAATGAAGCGGACGAATATCTGGGGCAGAACAGCTAAATGGCTCAACGAAAAAGGCAAAAACGATATGCTTGACGATATGGAAGCGGTAAAGCAAAAAATATATGAAATTTCAAAAAAATATTGCGAAATAAACGGAAAATGTAAATAAACTCCATTAACTCTACGGTTCGTTTGGTGAATTTTTACACGGATTGTATTAAAATTATTTACGAAGGAGTGGTAAAATATGAACCAAAGGGAATCAGCAGAGCTTTTGCTCTCACCCCGTAGGGAACGCATTAATGCGTTCCGCAATGAAACCGCAATTTTGATATATACGGCGGAACGGATAAATCCGTTCCCTACGAGTATTTGATATACAATGCAAAAACAGAGGCGTAAAACCTCTGTTTTTTTGCTTTAAAATATTTTTTCAGGAGAAATATTAATCAATAATCCTTTTGCTTTAAAAGTACATTTTTTATGTAAGCGAAGGTTTTGTCCTCGCCCTCGTCACGAAGCATCGTGAGCAGTTTTTCAAGCAAATCGGACGTTTCGGGATGAATAATTCTGTGGTCTCTGCCACGTTCAAAATACATTAAAGGAAATTCGTCAGTATATTTTTCGCCCTGATAAATTTTACTTGCGGCAACGCGGTCGCAAAACATCTCTATTACATATTTTAAAGGCATTTTAACGGGCATATTCCTTTTTAAAACGGGACTGTAATCGTTCCAATATTCAAAGTGGTGGCGGTTTCTGCCCTTGTGGTGCATCCAAGCCTCTGAAAAGCCTTTATCCTCACGTTCAAGCTCGTTAGGACTTCTTGACCCGTCATAATATTTCGCTCCGTTTAAAAATTCAATGGGAGCATATTTCGATAAATCGTGGCGAAGCCCCTGAAAGCCTATTCCTGCCTTAAAGCAATGCTTTATTACCTTGTGTCTGTGTTTTGTAATCGTTTTAAAATGTCCTGTTGCGTTTGCCATTATTTAATGTCCTTTGCGGTATTTTCTTTTATATTATACATAAATTTCATAATGAAATAAGTCAGTACTGCTCCGCCGAACATAAAGTACAGATACATATTCTTAATATTAAGAGCGGTCTGCGCGCTTTGGTTTGCGCCAAGCTCTTCAACGTATCCGCAGGCGGTAAGAGCCAATGCGCAGATTGACGAACCTACGCCCTGCGCAAGCTTTCTGAAAAAGGAGTAAAGCGCATAGGTTGAACCCTCGTCACGGACTCCCGTTTTTTCATACTGATAATCAATACAGTCAACAACCATTGCCCAAACAAGAATCTGAAATACGGCATTGCCGATATAGAAAAACATAAGCAGAACTATCCAAACGGGAATTGCTGCTTTTGATGCAGGATTCAGCGGTAAAAGCAGGCTTATAACACCTGTAACAGAGCCGATTGCGCCGGCAATAACGCTTATCCCCTTTTTGCCTATTTTCTGCGTTATTTTGCTGATAAACGGCATAAGCGCAACAAGAGGAATATACGCAATAATATTAACGGCAGACACCAATTTTGCATTTTTAAAATACGTTTGGAAGATAATTGTATTTACCGTCGTCATTGACATAAAGCAAATTATCTGAATAAAGGTTACAATTGTTATTGCAATGAGAGAGCGGTTTGAAAAGAAAGTTTTTATTGTTCTGAAATAATTAAACTTTTTCTTTTCACCTTCAATGTGAACTCTTTCGGTGACTAAAAAACGCACCGCCAAAAATCCCGCAAACCCGAAAAGAGTGCAGACAAGCGCAATGTAAACAAAACGCGAACCGATTATTTCATTGCTCTTATTATATGCGATAAGCGGAAGAAGAACCATAAGCGGCGCCTGCGCAAGCCCTGCGCCTATACTTCTGAAGGTTGAAAGATTGGTACGCTCCTTTGGAACATCGGTAATGCACGAATGAAGAGCGCCGTAGGGAACATTCGCAAGGGTATAAGCCACTGACCAAATGCAGTAAGAAACCAGGCAGAATATAACCTTAAACATGTAGCTTGCGTTTTGTATCGGCAGAAATACAAGCGTTGTTGTGATGATAAGCGCAAATCCGCCTATACTTATCCACGGCATAAATTTGCTTTTCTTTGATATTCTTACATTGTCGACTATTGAACCGATAACAGGGTCGTTAATCGCATCCCAGATTTTACCCACAACGATTATCCACGCCCAGTCCTTCATTTTAAGACCGATGTACTGCGTGTAATAGAGCAGCATATAATTGGAAATCAGCGCAAAGCACATATTACAGCCGAAATCCCCCATTGCATAGCCGAACAAATCACGCATACCGAATTTGCGTTTTGTCATAATCCCAATCCCCTTTCATTCAATCAACTGTCAGCTCTTTTTTATTGACTGTAAATATCCGTTGGCAAGGTCAGTAAGCTCCTTGCCTTTTTTGGTTTTGTCGGCTATTTTAACTATAGGTTTCAATGAAATTTTGCCGAGCGGCTTTGGAACATTAAACACTTTTCCTAACTGCGATTTCATTATTTTCTGAATTTCGGGATTTCCTATAATTGTACCCAAATCATCATTAAGCGAGAGCCGTTCGCCGTCAATCGTTTCGCCTGTCTCAAACCAATTGCGGACAAAGCTGTCGTTGTTTTCGCCCAGTGAATAAGACGCATTTTTCTCAGTAACGCCGTTTATTTTAATTTCATGTCTGCATCTTCCTGCGCTCGCTTTTATCACGTTTTCACCGGGAGCTATATCCGCAGTGAATTTGAAAATTTTATCACCTGATATTTCCTGAGTTTCGCCGTTAACAGTCAGCTTAACCTTATTGCAGTTTGAATAAACCTTGATTTCCTGAGCGCCTATAGGTCTGTCCGTATACCTTTCGCCCGTAATATGAACAAATTTTTCATCTGACCAATATGCCTTGTAAATCCAAAACGAGTCCTTTTTAATTTTACGGTCTATTGTTACAAGTCCCTTGTTATTTCTGCCCTTAACTCCGCCTTCGTTTCGGATTGCGGAACCGAAATCAAACATATTCCAAACATAAGAACCCCAAAGCCAGTCACGCTCGTTTATGGCTTTAAGATATTTTTCATGGAAAACTGCCTGATATTCCTCTGAATAATCGCCCTGAAGG
>CANARN010000059.1 GCA_947364045.1 uncultured Clostridia bacterium | reverse complement strand
AAAACGGCTATTGTCGAGGGTCTTGCGCTTAAAATTGTCAACGGCGAAGTTCCCGAGCTTCTTAAAGATAAAAGAATACTTTCCCTTGACCTTACGGGAATGGTCGCAGGCACAAAGTACAGAGGCGATTTTGAAGAGAGAATAAAAAGTATTATAGAAGAAGCTAAAAATGCCGAGGATGCCGTGCTGTTTATTGACGAGGTTCACACGCTTGTGGGCGCGGGAAGCGCAGAGGGCGCTGTTGACGCGGCAAATATCTTAAAGCCGTCACTCGCACGCGGTGAATTGCAGGTAATCGGCGCTACAACTATTGACGAATACCGCAAAAATATTGAAAAGGATGCGGCTCTTGAACGAAGATTTCAGCCCGTTACCGTGGGCGAACCGTCTGAGGAGGATGCAGTAGAAATCTTAAAGGGCGTAAGAGATAAATATGAAGCGCACCACAAGGTAAAAATAACCGATGAAGCAATTAAAGCCGCTGTGTCGCTGTCTTCAAGGTATATCGGCGACAGGTTCTTGCCCGACAAGGCGATTGACCTTATAGACGAAGCGGCGTCAAAGGTAAGGCTTAAGCAGTTTACCGCTCCGCCTGAAATCAAAGATATGGAACGTAATCTTAATAAGGTTTCCGCTGAAAAGCAAAATGCGGTTGAGCATCAGGATTACGAAAAGGCGGCGTCACTGCGTGACGAGGAAAAAGAGCTGAAAAGGAAATATGACGAGGAGAAAGCCAAATGGACAAATTCCGACGGCGGAAAATCTGTAGCCGTAACCGAGACGGAAATAGCTGAAATAGTTTCAGGCTGGACGGGTATTCCCGTTACGCAAATGACCGAAAAGGAGAGCGAAAGACTTCTTAAAATGGAAGATGAGCTTCACAATAGAATTGTGGGTCAGGAAAGGGCTGTTTCGGCTGTTGCCAAGGCAATAAGACGCGGCAGGGCAGGGCTTAAAGACCCCAAAAGACCCATTGGCTCGTTCCTTTTCTGCGGTCCTACGGGCGTTGGTAAAACCGAGCTTTCAAAGGCGCTTGCGTCAGCTCTTTTCGGTGACGAAAACGCAATGATTCGCCTTGATATGTCTGAATTTATGGAAAAGCATACTGTTTCAAAGCTTATCGGCTCGCCTCCCGGTTACGTCGGCTTTGACGAGGGCGGTCAGCTTACCGAGAAAATCCGCAGAAAGCCTTATTCCGTTTTGCTGTTTGATGAAATTGAAAAAGCGCACCCTGACGTTTTCAATATGCTTTTGCAGATTTTAGATGACGGTATTCTGACCGATTCAAAGGGCAGACGGGTGGATTTTAAAAACTGCGTAATAATAATGACGTCAAATGTAGGCGCAAGGCAGATAAACGAAGAGATTCATTCATTCGGCTTTTCCGACGGTAAAGACGGCGAGAATACAGAGGAAAAAATCAGAGAAGCTGTGAATGCCGAGCTTAAGAATATGTTCCGTCCCGAATTTCTTAACAGAATTGACGATATAATCATATTCAACAGGCTCACAAAAGAGCAGATTTCGCTTATTGCCGAAAACCTGCTTACAGACCTTAAAAAACGTCTTTCGGCGATTGAATATGACATCGATTTTGACGGAAGCGTAAAAGAATTGATTCTTAAAGAGGGCTATGACAAGGTTTACGGCGCAAGACCGTTAAAGCGCGCAGTCAGAGCAAAGGTTGAGGATTCACTGTCGGAAAAAATTCTTGACGGAACTTTAAAAAAAGGTGAAAAATATGTGTGCTTTGCAGACGAAAACGGACAGATTACCGTAACTTCGGAACAATAAAAGCACAGAGGACAATAATATATCCCCGAAATACAATGAAAACAACGCTGAATACCGTCGGTACAGCGTTGTTTTTTGTGAATTTTCTGTTGTATTTCGGAACAATTACAGCATACCCTTAATGCTGTAGTATTTTTCGCGGAGCTTTGCGGCTGTTGCGCGCGCAAAAACATACCCTTCCATATATTCGCCTCTGAACGTGTCAATATTTCCGCGAGGATTTTCAAGGAAGTCATAAAGGTCGCAGGAAAATTTGGTTGTGTCAATGCTTCGCTGATTGCGTACGTCAATAAATATGTCGGATATTCCTGCGTCTGCAAGTGCGGTACGCAGGCTTTTTAATACCTTTCTGAAAAGCGATTGAACAGATTCATCGTATTCTCTGTTAGGCCAAAGCGCCGCAACTGCCTGTTCCGTGCTTACGGCGCCGCCCTGACGTTCAACCAAAAGCGCCAAAAGTTCTTTTGACTTAGCGCTGGAAAAGAAAACGGGCTTATCGTTTACAAATATATCAAAATAGCCGAAGGTTTTCACGGTAATGTCCTTTTTGGTTGTCGTTCCCCAAAAATTATTTGCTTTTTCAATCTCATCAAAGACCATTTCGTCCGTATAAGGCTTTAAAACATAGCCGATGGCATTTATTCTGAAAGCGTCGTAAGCGTATTCTTTAAAGCCGGTAATAAATACTATTTTTGTGCGTATTTTTATTGAATTTATCCGCCTTGCCAGCTCAAGACCTGTCATAACGGGCATCTCAATGTCAAGAAAAGCTAAATCTATATCGTCATTCTGAGCAATGTAAACAAGAGCGTCCGACGGATTGTTGAAAACAACCGCGTCGGTTACAAGCCCGTGTGACATACATATGTCATAAAGCTCTTCTGCCGCAAAAAGCTCGTCGTCAACTATCATTATTTTCATTTTTATCACCGTTAGGTACATTCAGCCTTAAGCTAAGCTGTACCTGCCTTTCTGTTGTTTTAATCCTTTGATTTCGGAATTTTAATTGTTACTTGCGTACCCTCGCCCTCACGGCTTTTTATTTCAAAATCAGCATTTGAAATGCTTTTAAGCCTTCCCGCGACATTTGAAAGACCGATGTGCGTTCGGTTTATGCCGTCTGCGTAAACGGGGTTGTCAATGTCAAAGCCCACACCGTTATCGTCAATTTTTACACAGTAGCAGTTTTCTTCCTCAAAGGAGGAAATTTTTACTGTTCCGCCGTCGAGATTTTTCGTAATTCCGTGCTTTATGGCGTTTTCGACAATCGGCTGTATGCTCAGCGCAGGAACGCTGAAGCTGTCACATTTAATGTCATATTCAACGTTTATTCTGTCACCGAACCTGAGCAGCTCAATGTCCGAATAATGCTTGACATGTTCAATTTCTTCCGAAAACGGAATCGGAGCTTTTTGCGTAAGAGAGTCCATATTCCCTCTAAGGTAATATGAAAACGAAACTATTGCTTTTTCTGCTTTTTTAGGGTCGCGCTTAATAAGGTATTTTATTGTGTTGAGCGCATTGTAAAGAAAATGCGGCTGAATTTGAGAAACCATTATTGCCATATTTGCGTCCGAAAGCTGTTTGTCAAGCTCTGCCGCCTTTAATGCGGCGTTGTAAATCTGTGATATCTGCTTGATGAATACAGCGGAAAATGAAACAACAAAAAACGCAAATAAAATCGGCAGATAAAACGAGGCGTTGTAGGCTATCAGACCGTTTGTGTAGAAGCAGTCAATAAAAAGTCCTGAAAAAATTGCAATGTAGCCGACTGTATAAAATGCGGCGTACGGTACTTTACGCGCGATACTGTTTGTAAGGTATCCGAGAAGTATTATGTCAAGCGGAAGCGTTGCGAGCTGAACAATAATGTTATAAAACGGGGTATAAACCGTCTTCGGCAAAGCACAGTAAACGGCGGTGAATAAAAGAAACAGCGCGCAGAATACTGCGGAGAGCGATTGACTCAGCTTAATGTCGAGAGTTTCAGTGTAAAATAGCAGGGATACAAGCTTTACAATAAAAGTTGAACTGCAAATTAAAAGCGTCAGTTGTTCGTAGTCAAGCTTTGAAAAGATAAAGCTGAATGTAGAGTACCCTTCATTTGAAATTGCAAGACGAAGCATAATTACAAGGAACAAAACAGGAAGCCATTTTGAATGGAAAATTTTGCGCTTTGTTACCGAGTAGGCAAAAAACAGAACTGTGCAAAATGCAACAGCACCTAAAATCATATTGCGAAGAGCAGCCGCTAAGTCTGAACGAAAGGAAACGTAATCGGCGTCAGCTATTGCAGGGGTCATATAAAGCCCCGGCATATAGTTACAGGAAACCTCAATGACAATTTCATATGCGCTGTTTTTACTGAAATTCAGTATTTTTGTGTCAGCGGAAAGATTTGCCTTTGTTCCGACAGAATTGTATTCGCCGCTTTGAGAAGCGAGGACACCGTTGACAAAAATTTTGTAAGAGCCTGCAAAATGCGGAATGTAAATTACAGCATTCTCCATTTCAAGATTTCTGAGCGTCAGAACATAGGATGATTTGTCGCCGAGAGGTGTGCTGATGTCCTCAAATGAGCTGAAAAAGTTCACTGGAAGAGAGTATGCATTGCTGTTGAGCGATTCTTTTTTTAAACCGTCGGTTATTATATGGCTTTCCTGATATTCAAGCCATTCTCCGCTGAGGTAAAAGGGAGTTTTTGCGCTTATGAGAGCGGATGAAAAATCAGATATGCCGTTTTGCGCCTTCGGGGAGTTTGTACGGCTTGCATTAAAGTCAGCAAAAATAAACGGCGCGGCAATAACCGCTAAGGCAGTCAATACCGCCAAAATTAAAAGCAGATTCGCTTTTTTACGCGTACTCAAAACCGTCACCCTCAATCCTTTTTATTACATTATAAAGAATTTATCCGCGTAAAGCAATAGTTTTTATTGACATTGTAAGTATTATTATTGTATAATTTATAAGATTATGATTTTGAATTAAGGTGATTTCTTAATGGAATGGACAGGACTTAACGAGTTAAGAGAGAAGTATTTATCTTTTTTTGAGAGCAAGGGTCATTTGCGTCTTGACAGCTTTTCTCTTATCCCCAACAATGACAAGAGCTTATTACTCATAAATTCGGGTATGGCTCCCATGAAAAAATATTTCACAGGTGAAATAACACCGCCGAGAAAGCGTGTTACAACGTGCCAAAAGTGTATCAGAACGCCTGATATTGAAAATGTCGGTAAAACCGCGCGCCACGGCACATACTTTGAAATGCTCGGTAATTTCTCTTTCGGAGATTATTTTAAGAAAGAGGTAATTCCGTGGGCATGGGAATTTTTCACAAAGGTTATTGAAATTGAGCCTGAAAAGCTTTATGTTACGGTTTATGAGGAGGACGATGAGGCTTACGACATCTGGACTCGTGATGTAGGCGTTGACCCGTCGCACGTTTACCGTATGGGCAAGGCGGACAATTTCTGGGAGCATGGCGCAGGTCCCTGCGGTCCTTGCTCAGAAATCCATTACGACCGCGGTGAAAAATACGGCTGCGGCAAGCCTGACTGCAAGGTGGGCTGTGACTGCGACAGATATATGGAGGTTTGGAACCTCGTTTTCACCCAGTTTGACAATGACGGCAACAATAATTATACAAGACTTTCACATCCGAACATTGACACGGGTATGGGTCTTGAAAGACTTGCCTGCATTGCTCAGGGCGTTGACAATCTCTTTGAGGTTGACACCGTTCAGAATATAATGAAGCATATTATGAAAATTGCAGGCGTTGAGTACCATAAGGATGAGAAAAAGGACATTTCTCTGCGTGTTATTACAGACCACATCAGAAGCACAACGATGATGATAGGCGACGGAGTTATGCCGTCAAATGAGGGCAGGGGTTATGTACTTCGCAGACTTCTTCGCCGCGCGGCGCGCCACGGACGTCTTCTCGGCATTGACCGTCCGTTTCTCTCTGAGGTTTGCGAAACCGTAATAAAAGAAAATGCAGGCGCATACCCGAACCTCATTGAAAAGAAAGATTTTATTATAAAGGTTATTTCGATTGAAGAGGAAAATTTCTATAAAACAATTGATTCGGGTCTTCAGATACTTGAAAAGATGATTAAAGAGAGCGACGGCATCTGCCTTTCGGGCGAAGATGCATTCAAGCTTTCCGACACCTTCGGCTTTCCCATTGATCTTACAAAGGAAATTCTTGAGGAGAGGAAGATGACGGTTGACGAGGTGCGTTTCCGCGAGCTTGTAAAGGAGCAGCACGACAGAGCAAGAAATGCCCGTAAGGATGCGGGCAAAGAGGCTTGGATAGGCTCTGAAAATGCTACAAAGGATATGAGCGCAACAGAATTTTTAGGTTACAGCGACTATTCCTGCGAGGCAAATATTGCCGCAATTATTGTTGACGGCAAAAAGGCGGATTTCGTATCAAGCGAAGAAAACGCGACAATAGTTCTTGATAAAACCGTATTTTACGGCGAGGGCGGCGGACAGGTAGGCGACATCGGTAAAATTACCGCCGACGGCGCAGTGTTCACCGTTACCTCTACAACAAAAACTCCTGAGGGAGTATTCCTGCATCACGGCTTTGTAAGCGACGGCGAGAGTATTTCCGTCGGAGCAAAGGCTTTGGCGCAAATTGATGTCAATACAAGAAAATCCGTTATGAGGAATCATACATCTGCTCATATTTTACAGGCAACTCTCCGCCGTATTCTCGGAACTCACGTTGAGCAGGCGGGTCAGCTTGTAAATTCTGAGGAAATGAGATTTGACTTCTCGCATTTCTCTGCGCTTACAGCTGAAGAGCTGAAGGCGGTTGAGGACGGCGTAAATGATGTAATTTTGTCGTCAATTCCCGTAACTACCGATGAAATGGGAATTGAAGAAGCTAAAAAGCAGGGCGCAATGGCGCTGTTCAGCGAAAAATACGGCGATGTTGTACGTGTTGTAAAGGTTGGGGATTATTCCACCGAGCTTTGCGGCGGTACACACGTTAAAAACACAGCTGAAATCGGACTGTTTAAGATTGTGTCTGAGTCTTCGGTTGCGGCGGGAGTTCGAAGAATTACAGCCGTGACGGGCAGAGGCGTTCTTGGTTATATCGATAATTCCAACGCTCTTATAAATGAAACGGCGTCAGCCTTAAAGGTTGCCAATGCGCATGATATTGCAAAGCGTGCGGCGGCGGTAACAGCAGAGCTTAAGGACAAGGAAAAGGAAATCGCAAGACTTAAAGAAGAGATAAATGCATTCAAAACTTCGGGAATTATTGCAGGCGCGATAGATGTCGGCGGCGTAAAGCTTGTTGTATACTGCGCAGGCGAGGAAACGGCGGATTCTCTTCGTTCAATGGCGTCGAGCGTATGTAAGGCAGATGAGCCGACTGTTGCAGTTATTGCGGGTACAAATTCCGAAAAGGGTACTGCCACGTTTGTCTGCTGCTGTAATAAGACGGCAATTGAACAGGGCGCTCACGCGGGTAACATTGTCCGCGAGGTAGCAAAAATTGCAGGCGGCAACGGCGGCGGCAAGCCCGATATGGCAATGGCAGGCGGTAAAGACCTTTCAAAGGTTGACGACGCTTTGCTTAATGCCAACGACATTTTAAAGACATTTTTAAAATAAGGAGTAACAGCAGATATGGATTGCTTATTTTGTAAAATAGTAGCAGGGGAAATCCCCTCAACAAAAATATATGAGGATGACAAAATTCTTTGCTTTAAGGACATTGCTCCCCAGGCGGATGTTCATATGCTCGTAATACCGAAAGAGCACATCTGCTGTGCCAATGCAGTAAACAGTGAAAATTCAGCCGTTATTGCTTACATCTTTGAAAAAATCCCCGAAATAGCAAAATCGGTCGGTATTACCGATTACCGTATAATAAACAACTGCGGTGAAGGTGCAGGGCAAACGGTAAAGCATCTTCATTTTCACATTCTGAGCGGCTCAAATCTTAACGAGAAGCTGGTGTAACCGATATGAAAAGACCGTTTGTAATAATTGGAGCAGTCTGCTTTATTACTGCGGTTATTTTAAGTAAATTCAGCATTTTTACAGTCAGTGTCATAGGCTTTGTGTCACTGGCTGTATTTTTATTGTCAGTAATTTTTATTTCGCCGAAGTCCAAGCATATCCGTATTATATTTTTATCCTTTGCCGTTGCGGCTGTTTCGGCTTCAATGCTTTTATGTTTGAACGAATATGCATCTGTAACGGAGTATGACAGTCAAAATGTCAATTTTACGGGAACCGTTATGAAATGCAATTATAAAGGCGCGTACGAAGAGCTTGAAATAAAAGCGGAAAAAGTGAACGGAGTAAAGCACAGCTTTTATATTAAGGTTTACAGCGATAACGGGACGGGTCTTTCGCAGGGCGACATAATTTCTGCAAACGCAAAGCTGAGTCTTGCCGGCGGAGATGAAAACAACAAAACAAAAAATTCTTCGCTGTCAGATAAAATCTATTTTAAGGCCTACGGTTTAGAAAGCTTTTCGCTGTGCGGAGAAAATGTGTTCTTCAAAGCGGTCGGTAAAATAAAGAATGCGTACAGAATCGCCGTTCAGTCATATCTTCCTAATGAATTGGGCGCTGTGACGCTTGGAATGACAATAGGCGAAAAGAGCGGAATAAACACATATCTCCGCAATTGCTTCAATTATTCCGGAACGGCTCATTTGCTTGTGGTTTCAGGACTTCATTTGACTCTGTGGACGCTGTTTGTTTCAAATTTTATTTCGGCTTTGCGTAAAAGAAGACTTCTTGACACGGCCGTAACCGTTGTGCTTATTATTTTGTATTCAGCGTTGACGGGCTTTTCCGTGTCGGTTGTAAGAGCGGGTGTTATGCTGCTTACAATAAAGCTTGCGCGGCTTCTGAACAGGGATTCAGACAGCTTGAATTCATTGGGATTTGCTGTTTTTGCGATTATAATTCAAAATCCCTTTTCCGTATATTCGGTATCGTTTCTCCTGTCG
>CANARN010000058.1 GCA_947364045.1 uncultured Clostridia bacterium | reverse complement strand
TTCAGAACTCGAATAAGAAATGGGTGCTGAACTGCACAAACG
Organism: uncultured Clostridia bacterium; assembly: GCA_947364045.1. Classification (GTDB taxonomy): domain Bacteria; phylum Bacillota; class Clostridia; order Oscillospirales; family Acutalibacteraceae; genus Fimenecus. The sequence continues at coordinate 8,835 of CANARN010000058.1, read as the reverse complement.
GCACATTCAAGCCGGAACAGCTGTTTTATATTGACAAGACATTTACAACGGTCAAAAATGCAAACGGTATAATCTTAAAGGATTTGCCGAAAGAAGAGCCGAAAAAAGAACAAACCGCAGTCAGCTTCTTCCCGGCAAAAGGCTATTTCAGGAAAGGTGACATAAACACGAACATCGGCAAAATTGCGGAGTTTATGTATAAAGTGTTCCCGTCATATACAAGCAAAAAAGCCCTGGGCAATCTCTTAGGCGATAACCTTGTTAAATCAATCAAAGAGTTTCAGCGTAGGACAGGCCTTGAACCCGACGGCAACATTGGCCCAAAAACCCTTAATATGCTCGAAAAGTATGGGTTTAAGAGATGAAGACAACAATAGCGGGCAGGGCTTACGCCTTGTCCGCTATTGTTGCAATAAGACCGAACGTTCCGCCGGGTAAAAAGAAAATGGCGGTGTTCGATTTATTAAAGATTGGTGGACCTGAACGGGATCGAACCGTCGACCTCTCGGATGCGAACCGAACGCTCTCCCAGCTGAGCTACAGGCCCAAGGCTTTATATTATTCTGCGGCAAAAGTATTTACAAAGCAAAAATCTGACCGCAAGAATATATAATATCACATTTTTTAAAAATAATCAATTATTTTTAAACTTATTTCATATATATTTTAATTTATTTTGTACTGCTCAGCCCATAAGCTGACTGTTTTTTCAAATTCCTCGCCCTTCATCTGATAAAGGCAGTCAGAACGGTACTGCGAATAGCATTCAAATTCTCCCTCTTCTCCGTTTACCTTTTGGACAAGAAAAACGTAGCTCCCCAATTGAATAACGCCGGCTTTATTCATCTCAATTTTTTGAACCTCATCCCAAAAGCCGTCGGGAAAATTGTCATTCCCTTTGGAATTGACAACCGTATTGTGAATTTCTGCCGAATCTAAAAGCTTTACCGCCTCTTCAATTCCCGTTCCGCCGTTTACTTCCTCAGCGGCAGTACCGAAGCTCTTTTGCAGTCTGTTTTTTTGATCCTCGGTCATTTCTTTTGTGCCGTTTTCGGTTACTTCAAAAAGATAACCCGTTACAAAACGGACAGAAGCAAAATTTTTACGGAAATACTCTTTAATATCATTTTCGCTTACGGGAGAAGTGCCGTTTTCTCCGCAGTATTCCTCCAAAAGCAATGTTTCATAAAGCTTTGAAAGCTGAATTTTATAAATTGTTTCTTTTGAAATTCCCAGCTTTTCGTAATATCCGCCCCAAATATGCCAGATATTATTGACATCATCAGAAAGAACAGAACGAGAGCTTTTCGGAACAGTCAAAGAATGATTGCTGAATTCCGAATTTACCGCAACATACCTTGCAATAAGGCTGTTTGCGTCCTCGCCTTCTTTGGCGCTGTCTTTAAAGTACGCAGCTATTTCACCGTCAACCTTTGCTCCGTTAACCTTGACGGACGGATTTTTTCCGCATCCTGAAAAACACGATACAAGTATTAAAAGCGTAAGAAGCAATGAAACCGATTTTTTAATCATTGTTCTCCTCCTTTAAATACTCTTCATAAAGTCTGTCCTTCAAAGCTCTTATTTCCTCTTTTTGACGGTTTTCTTCACGGATTTTCCGCTTATTTTTGCCGATTATTCCGTTACGTAAAAATGCAACCAGAAGCATTCCGACAACTGAGCCTGCCGCACATACGCAAAAGTCCGTCATAGTGTCAAGAACTCCCGTTTCGCGACGCTGTAAATTCATTCCGTAAATGCTGTCCATTGAAAATTCGTAAATTTCCCAGCCAACTGCAATAAACTGCGCAAAACAAATTGCAAAGAAAGACGAAACCGCAGGCCCCAGATAACCTCTTTTGCGGAAAATAATATTGGCAAGGTCATAGCCGAAATAGGCTGAAATAAAGCCCGCAACAAAATGGGTCAGAATGTCAATATGCTCAAAATCCGTTCTGTTGTTAACAGTAGAGCCGATACAAACCGCAATGAAAATAAAAATATTAAGCCCCGTTGCCGAATCGGGCGAAACCTCAATTATAAACGAGCGTGTGCCGAAGATTTGAAAAAAGTCCCAAAGATGAGTAAAAATTACGGCAAAAATCGCTTCAAGAAACTCAACTGCCGAGCCGTGAAACAAACCGAATATTCCCCACGCAATAATAACCGAGCGAAGAGCAATCCATAAAATTTTATATGACCTTGGTAAATCACCGTAATTTTTCAACATCTTTTTTCCGTTCTATATTATTTTAACATCAGAATAAAACCGTTGTAATAAACGCAACGCTGTTTTTAGTGTCACTTGCAGGTATTTTATCCTTTAAATCTTCATCCGTGCTTGCGCTTCTGCCCGCGATTATAACCTGTCCGTTCGACATAACGCACACTGCCAAGGCGACGTCATTGCCCGAACCGCCGAAGCCTTTTCCTGCATTCTGAAGATTTCCGTTTGAATCATAGCATATAACAAATGCGTCCTTGCCGCCTTTATTGCCTATGGACTTAAAATCTCTGACAGCAGACTCAGATTCGCCTGCGGCGACAATATAGCCCTGCGGTGTTATTGCCACATCCTTAAAGGATTCGTTTTTATTACCGTAGAAGGATTTAACAAACAGCACACTGCCCGAGCCTGAGAATTTTGCAATTACCGCATCTTCTCCGCCCCTGTTTTTAATGCCTGCCGCGCCTATATCGCCGTCGCTTGAGGTTGAAGCGCCTACAATTACAAAGCCGCCGTCATCTGTTACAGTTATCGACTCAAAACGTTCTCTGCCGGAGCCGCCGAACGATTTGCCGAACTGAAGAGCTAAATCGCTGTTGAATTTAAATACGCCCGCATCTGCTCCGCCTTTTTTCTCATATGCAGTCTGAGTGCTTCCTGCATTCAGAGAGGCAACTGCAAAAACATCACCGTTCTTTGCAACAGCAATATCGGTAAAGTAATCGCCGAAGCCGCCGACGCCCACTGCTTTACTAACATCTCCGTTTGCATCGAATTTAACTATAACCGCGCGTGAATCGCCGTAAGGAACAGCAAGAGATTTAACATCTCCGTCCTGTGAATAGGCAAAGCCTGCGGCATAAATACTACCGTCTGAGCCCTCGGCAACACTGAAAAAGTTTTCGTTTGATGTGCCGCCCCAAGATTTTCTTAATACCTCGTTGCCATCCTTATCAAATTTCATTATAAACGCGTCATATTCAGAACCGTTAACGCTTACAAAATCCTTCGCTCTTGTCTGACCTGCGACAATCACGCCGCCGTCACGGGAAGCGCAAATATCCTGCGCAGAAACGCTTGAACCTGCGCCGAACGCCTTTGACCAAACAAGCGTACCCTCAGCGTCAAACTTGCAGATTGCAAAGCCAATATCCTTTGTGTCTGCGATTGACGCGAATAATCCGTCCTTTGAAGAGCCTGAAACTGCGGCAAAAATACCGCCGTCAGAAGCGGGAGCAACCGCTATTGCTTCGTCAGAGCCTGTTGTTCCGCCCATTGTTTTAGAAAAGCTTTTATTTGCAGAAGAAATTATTGTAGTTTCAGTTACGGGATTTCCGTCAGGATTTGTTACGGGATTTCCTCCTTCGTCTGTCACAGTAACCGTTTCAATTGACGTTGTTGTGGGATTTGAAGGGAACCAGATTTGCGTTGTAAGAATTTCTCCGTTCGGACCTGTAACCGCTTCATGATTTGCATTTGTAACAGGAACAACAACCTGCTGAGGCTTGTAATAAATTGACGTTTCAGCCTCTCCGTCAGCATTTGTCACAACATTGCCGTTACCGTCTGTAATAGTAACAACCGAGGTTTCGGGAATAATTGTTATCGGCTCGCCGTTGACGTCAGTAAGCTGAACGCCGTTTTCGTCAGTAACATATGCCGCTCCGTCGACGCCTTTCTTTTTACAGGCTGCAAAAACGAACATAACCGAAATAAATATTGCGGTTATTATTACAATTGCTTTTTTATTTTTCATATAAATTTCCCTCCAAAAACGAAGAATTTAAATCGGAGCAACGCTGTGCTTTGTAAGCCCGTAGCAGAGCGTGCGACAGATTGCAAGCAGTGCATGGGGCGTTAGCTCCTCAGGGTTTCAGCATGGGATTATATCCCCCACTGAAATTCTGATATGGAACCCGCCGTCTTAGAGGCAGGTGACATCTGCACTTAGGTTATATACAATATAAATATACCATACTGAAATAGATTTATCAATATTTATTTTTAATAACGGCAAAGGAGCAGGCAGACACTCTGACGCTTCTGTTAACGGGATTTTCACCGTAAAGAGCCTCGCCTGATGTAAACTCTTCGGGCAGATAATAGTCAATTTCGTGAATATTTCTGTTTGCAATAATCAAAACACTGCCCTCTTCGTTTTCACGGGCATACGCGACACAGCCCATTGCGGCGGAAACAGGTACAAACCGCCCTTCTTTAAACACACTGTTTTCGGACCGTATTTTGCCGAGCGTTTTATAAAACTCAATAAGCTCTGCATTTTCATTTCCCCACGGGTAACAGCCACGGTTAAACGGGTCGCGGTAGCCCTGAAGCCCCGCTTCGTCGCCGTAATAAACAGACGGTACTCCGGGAAGTGTATACTGAAGCGCCGCCGCCAGCTTTAACCGTTCAAGCCCTTGGCTGTACTCAATAAAGCTGAGCCTGTGCGATGACTGCCATTCACGGTCGCGGTAGTCGGAGCTTTCTCCTGCAAGACGTGTAATTGCGCGTACCGTGTCATGAGTTCCTATATGATTCATCATAACGTCAAGACACTGCTTCGGATAATTTTCTACTATATTCATAACGCCTGACATAAACTGACGGGCATTGCCTGTACGGCAAAACTCCAGAATAGCCTCGGCAAAGGGATAGTTCATAACCGAGTCAAGCTGATCGCCCAAAAGATAACGTCTGCGTACTCCGTAGCTGAATTTATTCGTTGCGTCCTCCCAAACCTCACCAAGCAAAAGCGCGTCGGGTTTTGCATTTTTTACGGCTTTTTTCAGGTCATCAAGAAAAATGTCCGGCAGCTCGTCTGCAACGTCAAGGCGAAATCCGCTTGCGCCTAAATTCAACCACTTAGCAGCTATTCCGTTTTCACCGCAGATAAACCTTCTGTAAGACTCGTTTTCCTCCTTAACCTCGGGAAGCGTCTTAAAGCCCCACCAGCTGTCATATTTATCGGGAAAATGATGAAACTTATACCATTCGGCATATTCACTGGCTTCGGACTGATATGCACCGACACTATCATATCTGCCTTTTCTGTTAAAGTAAACGCTGTCATCGCCGGTGTGCGAAAATACTCCGTCAAGAATAATCCTTATTCCCATTTTATCTGCATCTCTGCAAAGATTTTTAAAGTCGTTTTCATCACCCAAAAGAGTGTCGATTTTACTGTAATCTGCCGTATTGTATCGGTGATTCGAATGCGCCTCAAAAATCGGATTCAAATAAATACATGTTACGCCCAAGTCTTTAAGATAGGAAAGCTTTTGACGAATACCCTCAAGGTCGCCGCCGAAATAGTCATTATTTAAAATCTCACCGTTTTTGTCGGGACGGAAATACGGCTCTCCGCCCCAATCGGAGCGTACGATTCTGTCTGACGGAACGCCTTTTTTCTCTTTTCCCGAATTCATAAATCTATCAGGGAAAATCTGATAAATTATTCCGCCCTTTAGCCAAGCGGGCGTATTGAATTTTTTAGAAACGGTAAGCTGCCAATCGGAATAGCTTTCAGTTCCGTCCGTAAATGTTCCCACGCCGTCACCGCTGTTCAGAATACTGCTTCTGCCGAATGCGCCGAGAAAATCAAAATGATAAAAATACAGTCCGAAGGTTTCCGCTTTAACTGTTACGGTATAGCTTTCAGAGTCCTCGCCCGTCCTGCTTTCATAATTCATTTTGTATTCTTTATATTCTTCACCGTCTTTTTTCATCATTAAAAATGCGCCGCCGATATTAAAGCTGCACGGCACGGCAATGCGGAAGGTTATTTCCTCTCCCTCGTTAACACTTCCGAATTTGCTTTTAAAATATGCACTTCGTGAATTAAAAGGAATAAAATTCATTTTCTGTTCACCTCAACCTTTTAATTTTATCAAATTATATGCGCATAGTCAATAAATTTGAGTATGGTAAAAAGCTCCTGAAATAAAAAATCAGGTAAATAATAAAAGGGCTGTAAAAACGTAAGTTTTACAACCCCTTGTGCCGACAGTTATTATTGCTGCTGCATAGCGCTTGCATCAAGCATACTTGACATTAAACCGCCTTTTTTCTTTTCAGGCTTATATTTCGGAGGATTTTCAAGCTTTTCTTTAAGCCTTTTGCCCGTTCCCGAAGCTAAAAGCTTATTTACAGCCTCTAATGTGTCATAAAAATCGTCATCATCAATATATTTTCTGCAAACCTCCAGCATTTCGGAATCATTATTCATTTCTCCCAAAATTGTAACGCAAATCAAATTCTGTGTTTCGCTTGTTCCGTCCTGATACATATCAACAAGAATTTTAAAAAGCTTTTTGCGTGTCTGCGCATCACCGCTTTTAATTGTAGCCAAAATACGCTCGTTTCCGTAATTAACAAAAAAGTCATCGCATAAAAATTGGTCGTATTTTTCAATATTTTCCTTGTAAGCGTCTTTAAGCTCAGGGTAAACAAGCAAAATTTTATTGGCGAGAGTGTTCGGGTCATAGGACATACCGGCTCTTACAGCCGCTCTTGAAACGGTGGCAGGCGCTTTTTTCACGGACTTAACAGCTTTTTTGCCGTAGCTTTCCGACACTGAATCATTGATTTCATTGCAAAGCGATTTAAGCTCTTTTTCGTCACAGTCATCCAAATCGAGAAGATTAACTCCTGTTTTTGAAAAATCGCCTTCCTCCGTTTTTTCGAGAACATCCAGAAGATTGTCATGGCTTAAAAGGCGTACTGTAAGGTCATCTCTCTTAAAATCTGCATATACTCCGCTTTCATCCTCAGCTATACCTGCAAAGGCAAAGCCAAGCTCTTCAAATTTATCAACGCAGCCCTTGTGAACGGCCTTTACAGCCTCTTTTCTGTCAAACATATTTTTTACCTCACTGTGTTTTTATCAATATTCATTTTAAGTATAACATAATTTCTTGCATTTGTCATTAAAATTTTTTCTTTCTGAAAGTTGAATATACAATTATTTTATGTTATCATAATTAATAATGGCTATTTTTGGAGTGAGTTAGATGAAAAATGTACTTATTATCTTCGGCGGAGTTTCAAGCGAACATGACATTTCCTGTATTTCGGCAACGTCTGTTCTGAAAAATATTCCTCATGATAAATATAACGTATATATGCTCGGAATTACAAAAGACGGCAAATCCTATCTCTATTCAGGCAGCTTTGAAAATTTAGAAAACGACGGCTGGCTGTCGGACAAAAAATTTCTTAAAAAAGCGGTTATTTCATCTTCACGCGAGGACCACGGAATAATTGTATTCGACAGTAAAACAGCCCAAACCGTTTACATAGATGTTTGCTTCCCCGTAATGCACGGCAAAAACGGCGAGGACGGCACAATGCAAGGGCTTTTAACGGTTGCAGGTATTCCGTTCGTAGGCTGTAACACTATGTCCTCGGCAGTTTGTATGGATAAAGCGATTACAAACAGTATTTGCGACGTCAACGGTATAGCGCAGGCAAAATGGCTTTATATTACAAAATATGATTTTGAAAGAAACGGCAAAGAATTTGCAAAGAGATGCGCGGAATATCTCGGTTTTCCGTGCTTTGTTAAGCCTGCAAACGCAGGTTCTTCGGTAGGCGTCAGAAAGTCCGCCGATGAAGAAAGCCTTTACGAGGATTTGAAATATGCGCTTTCTTTTGACTCAAGAGTAGTCGTTGAAGAGGGCATTGTGGGTGCGGAAGTTGAGAGTGCCGTGCTCGGCAACAATGAAATTTTTGTCGGCGAAATCGGCGAAATTGTGCCATGCAATGAATTTTACGATTTTGAAGCAAAATATATTGACGGAAGCACTGCTCTTCACATTCCTGCAAGAATTTCAAAGGAAAAACAGGAAGAAATTAAAACTATTGCTAAAAAGGTATATAAGGCGTTCGGCTGTTCGGGACTTACGAGGATAGATTTTTTTGTGCGTGAGAGCGACGGAGCAGTTCTTTTAAATGAGCCGAACACAATCCCCGGCTTTACAAGCATAAGTATGTACCCGATGTTAATGAAAGAAGCAGGTGTGTCTTACCCTGACCTTATTGACAGATTGCTGACACTGGCAATAGAGAGACAGGAAGAAGAAAAATGAACGATAAAAAACAGATAAAACTTCATTTAACCTTTGAGCGTGACGGTGAGGACGGAAAAGAGACGGAAAGCTTTTCTCTTCTCGGCGAAATGGACTTTGAGGAAACAAAAACGCATATTTCATATTCACGCAAGGACGGAGATATGACCGAAAAAGTCACTGTTACCGTGCACACGGACGGCAGAGCCGAAATTGACCGTGAGGGTGCAGGCTACAAAAGCAGGCTGTTTATCCGTCAGGGGAAAACTGTTCCAGCCAATTATTTAACCCCGTACGGGGTAATGGATTTGAGCACAAAGGGAAATTTTGTGTCATTTGATTATGACGGCGAAACGGGAATTTTAAAGCTTTCCTACGACCTTTTGTTTTCGGGAAAATTTTATTCGGTAAACAATGTAACAGTTAAGGTGACGAGAGTCGAACCCGATATGCCGTAAAAACAGCTCTTTGCCGTGTTTTCGTCCTTTCACCGTCGATTTGCGTCATCAAATCTTACGTCTCAAAACCAAAAAAAAATTA
>CANARN010000057.1 GCA_947364045.1 uncultured Clostridia bacterium | reverse complement strand
CATCAACCGCCAAAGGCGCAGCTCAAACGGCAAAAGTGTCATATCAGGCGGCAAAAGCTACTGCTAAAGTTGTTTATGAAGAAGCTAAAGTAATTGCAAAGGTATCAGCTGAAGCAATAAAGGCTGTAGCTCAAGCCGTAATTTCGGCAGTACAGGAAATAGGCGCTTTAATTGCCGCAGGCGGTTGGGTAGCCCTTGCAGTTATTCTCGTTATAATTGTTGTCATTATATTAGCGGCATCTGTTTACGGAATCTTCTTTTCCAATAATCAGGACGACGGCAGTATGAATATGATGTCAGTTGTTCAGAGCATCAATTCTGAATACGAGGCAAAAATCGAAGAAATACAGCTTAAAAATCCTACCGACAACGTTGAAATGTCAGGGTCAAGGGCTGTATGGAGCGATGTGCTTGCCGTCTATGCGGCAAAGGTAAACTATGACGAGAATAATCCGCAGGACGTTATCACGCTTGACGAGGATAAAGTAAGTATTCTATCTTCAATATTTTGGGATATGAACGTTATTTCGTCAAAAACCGAAACAAAAACGGTAACGGTAATCAATGAAACAGACGACGGCAGCGGGAATATTATTCAAACTGAAACTCAGGAAGAACAGAGCTTTCTATACATCACTGTTTCACACAAAACCGCCAAGGAAATATCTGGTCAATACAACTTTTCAAGTGAACAGAAAAGCGCCTTAGATGCACTTCTTGCTCCCGAAAATGCTGAGCTGTGGTCATCTGTTATTTACGGCAGCATAGGCGACAGCAATATTTCCGACGTTGCACGTTCTCAAATCGGTAATATAGGCGGCGAACCTTATTGGCGTTGGTACGGATTTGAGAGCCGTGTCGAATGGTGCGCCTGCTTTGTATCTTGGTGTGCAAATGAGTGCGGATATATTGACACAGGCATTATTCCTAAATATGCAAGCTGCGCAATAGGTTCACAATGGTTTAAAGACCGTGGGCTGTGGCAGAGCGGCTCATACACGCCCAAATCAGGCGACATAATATTCTTAGACTGGGCGGATGAAAACGGCGCACGTGACGGCGTTCCCGACCATACAGGTATAGTTGACCGTGTAGACGAAAACTACATTTACACTATCGAAGGCAACTTAGGCAACGCTTGCAAGCAGAACAAGTACCCTATCGGCTCAGCTGATATTTATGGCTATGGCACACCTGCACATTGAATTTTCAATGTTAATAGGTATTTTTATTTAATTAAACCGTTATAATTAAGGGCATAATTGAGAAATCAACTATGCCCTTTTTAATGTTATTTCAGTAACTATACAGTTTTAATTGTATTTTTTATATAACAACACAACGTCTAATTTATGAGAATATTTACTAAATCAATATTAATAGTTAAGATTTAAAGGTTACTAAATATTATAACTTGCGTTAAAAACATATAGAATAATATCTCATATAACTTTTGTAGTATTAGATTACGTCAGCAAATTTTTTATTTATTGATATAACATATTTTTTTTGATTATCATCTAATGCTTGATGATAAGTATCAACATACTCTTCTATTGTTTTTGGGCGTTTATATTCTTCCAAGCGTTCAGTTCTATTTGACTTTGTAGATAATCCCAATTTGTTTCTATTTGAATAATAAAAATCCCAAATATTTTCTGCATGTATATTTTCACTACTGTTTGCGTAGTCAATAAGTCTATTATAATCATCAATCTTCTTTTGAATTAGTTTATTTCCTTCGTCAAATAAATATACTTTTGTATATTGCTTAGCATTTTCATCTTCATATTTTATTATTAAATAAGTATAAATAAATGGAACAATTGCTACTGGATATTCTTCTTCACGTAAATAAATCATTAACTCACAATACGATTTTTCCTTAAAACTTAGTTGTTCAATGTATGTAAACATATGTTTTTCTATATTATAATCTATGCTTTCCTTTCCCAAAAGGTAAACTGCCTTTGTGGGATTATCGGTTTTTTGTGCACTAATTATATCTATAAAGTAATGTAATTCCGCAGTAGCATTCCGTATAGTTCCACCTTCATTAATGATGCTAATATTCCTAGTTGAACCATCATTTTTTATATCAAAAACAAAAAAGGCTTTTTTTTGCTTTTGATTATCTATAAAATTAAATACTCCAAAAAAAATTCCCAAGAGAACTCCAATAAAAGTAATTATTGTCATAATTTTTTTTATTATTTTAATAAAATCATTTTTACAACTATTACTTGTTTGCATATCCATAGTTTAAAATCCTTATTATATAATCTATGTTCAAATCCACAAACAATACTTTATCGATTATATGGATTAGAAACAACTTTCATTTTTTTGCAATTATTAGAACAACATTATTTTGATGGTTTTTCTTTACCAAATTGTTCATAATATGATTCAATCTCTTTTTCAATAAAATCTTTACTCTTTTCCACTATACTGTTTGGCGAAATTGTTTCAATATTAATACTATTTTTGAATTCTGGAAATAGTTCTTTTGAAAAGTTTTCGTCACATTTTATCATGATAGTATTATACTTTTCGGAACATACATTTTTACCATCAGAATCAAAAAAATATCCCTCAGCTCTAATTAATCCATCATAATTTGTTTCTAAAAAGCCTATCTTCCCTAATCCATTTTTTTGTTCTACTGTATGATTAGTTATATAATAAAACCCGTCATGATAATCTCTTTCTATAAATTTATGAGCACTAAAACTTACACCACTTTTTTTATTTTCTTTATAATTTGTAAAATTAAAGCCTTTCATTTGATAGTGGTGATTTTTTTTATTATATTCAAAGTCAATTATAGATACTTGTCTTTTAAATTCTGGAATAATTTGTAACCACCGTCCTTCATATTTACTAAAAGGACGTAAATGCTTACATCGTGGTAATAAATTATGTAAAATAATAATTATAAAAATTGTAATTATTGAACTTGCCAATGGTATTAAATAAGAATAAAAAGAATTAATATTTTTGCTCTTCTTTAGATAAAAAAATATTATTAATACATTTATAACTGCAGGAATAAATGTTGAGCAAATGCTTGAAACTAAGTCGTTAATAGGAATAATAATTTTTTGTGTGTTTAAATTTTTCATAGTTACCACATCCTTTAATATTTAGCACTATTATGACACAAAAAATTACCAAATACAACATTTTATTTTATAGATAATTTATTGAAAAACATTATTATCAAATAAAATTTTTAGTTTATTATATAATTTGATATTGAGAAGATTCCTCACCGTCGAATTGAAATATAAGTTCTACTTTATAGCACACGGAGTGATAAAAAGTCTTTCTTAGAGACTACTATTTTTATTTAAATTAAGAAAAATCGCACATTTGCGATATACAAAAAAATGTGCTAATATATATCTTGATGTAAGCGTGAGATACTTATATCGAATTGTCGATGCAAAAAGCCACCGACTTCGAGCAAATTAAAATCTCAATTTACATCAAGCATATATAACGCACCTTGAAAATTGAATAATAAGCAATGGTGACATTCCCACACAGTGAGCTTATTAAGCATTCCGCCAAGACTACCTGTTTCACACAGTGAAATAAAAACCGCGATTTTTGCTTGTTCTCCACTCGTGGAGAACAAGCAAAAGCGAATGAGTAAGGTACGAGCAGTAACTTTGACTTAATTCAATAACGTTGATAATGTTAGAAGCGATGATACTGTGTCTGTGATAATGATACTTCTGTAATTCGCAGCTCGGACAGAAAGAAGTCGGAGAGATATTAAAGATAAGATGTTAATATCTATGGAGATGTCCCATCAACATCCCACTGTTGCTTTTACAGGGGGGTCAGCTTATTATTTGATTTTAGGTATTTTTTTCAGGGATTGTATCGGCAATTATTGTGTTATAATATGAAACGGTGTGACAAAATGTCACTATTACTGTAAAGCTTTTTTCTAAAAGAGTCAGAACACAATATTATGCGGGAAAGTGTGTCAAATAGGCACAAATAAGAGGATGACTATGAAATACAAAATTTTTTATCATACGGTTGACAAAAGCTGTGATTACGACAGCTTCCTCTCAGCCGGAATTATTGTCCAAAATGACATTGGCGTTGAAATTAAAAGAATTTACGATGTTTCAACTGATTTTAAAGCAATTGAAAACCTTATACTGTCTCTTAATACAGATAATGTAGAGCTTGACCAGCTTTATTTTATTCTTGAAAATTATTATTCACAGCATTTTTAATCCGAAAGCGGAACAAGAATTGATAAGCTTGTAGAATTGACCATCGCTTTAGGAAAAACGCCTGATTATTTCTTATTGGGGATTGATAAGAGCGACGAGGACGCTGGCAGAAAAATTGAGCAGATTGATGAATATTTAATGCTGCTTTCCGTTTAACAGAGGATAATCCTGACCGGTATGCAATTTTCAACCGTTTGCCGCTTGAGGACCAAAACGAAATATTCCTGTACTTTGAATATACCGAATCCGAGAAAAGTTATCTGTCAACTGCTAAAAAATTAAACGCATCAGTCAAGCGCACAGGAACAGCAATGATAGACGAATATACGGCAGAGCTATCTGTAATCCGCTGTGATATAGCTATCAGCGGTAACATTATTTCTGCTAAAAAGCGATTTGGCATTTATCAAGTCGCTTTTTACTTACAATTTGGCACGATTTCCTTGCAGTTTGTCATTTTTATTGACTTTTTACCAATTAAATGCTACACTTTGATTATAGTAATAGTATACAAAAAACATTTTTATTTGCGGAATTTATTGTTTACTTATTGCTGATTTTTTGAAAATGAGGATAATAAAATGCGGGTAAAAAATTTTATTTCAAAAATGCTGGCAATTATTCTTTCTGCTTTGTTTATTGCGGAAACATTACCTCTGCAAATCATGGCGAATGCATATCATGATTTGTCTGCAAGCAACTCCTACATAAACGAATTGATTGAAAATCCTACCTCAGAAAAAGAAACCGTATCGGATATTTTATATGAGGTTACTGAAAAAAGAGACGAGTATACTAAGGTATATAAAAAAAGTGACGGAAGTTTCACTGCTTTGGTTTCAAAATCTCCTATTCATTTTTCGGATAACGGTGTGTGGAAAGAGATTAACAACAGTCTTACATCTGAAAAAGGTGCGCTCACAAACATCAGCAATGCATTCAATGTATTATTTCCGAATGCAATTTCAGATGATGAGCCGATAACTGTCGAATCAGACGGCAGTCAGATTTCTTTTTCTGTAAACGAAATTGAATCAAGCATAGGCAGCATCGAAAACTCAATAGGAGAATTTGATATTAATATTGAAACTGCCGAAAACGCATTGGCAAACACACAGTCAAGAATTACCTATGAAAACGCTTGCAGCGGAACGGATATTCAGTATACGGTATTGCCAAATGCAATTAAAGAAAATATTATTGTTTCAAGCAAAGAAAATCTTAAAAGCTCATATTCTTTTGTTTTTGAAATCGGCAGTTTAGATTATGTTCTGAAAACTGACGGCAGCATTGACTTTAATGACGGAGAAAAGACTAAATTTTCAATTCCGAGACCTGTAATGACAGATTCAAATTACAGCTTGACATACGATATTGGCACTACGGTTTCAAATAATAATGACGGCACAATAACGATTACATATACTCCGTCATCGACTTGGACAAACAGCGATGAACGAGTTTACCCTGTAACCATTGACCCTGCTATTGTACTGTCAAATGACGGATACAGTGAAAATGCATTTGTTGAAAGCGATAAACCGACAGAAAACTTTTATAATACTTCCTCAGCAATAATTTCCAACGGCAAAACGGTTGATGAAAATACAAACGAAACTATTGCTTCCGATTTATATTCAGAGCTTTATGTTAAATTTGATATAAACAACATTAAGTGCCTTACAGAAGCTGTTACGCCCACCAATGTACAGTTTGTCACTGCAGGAGGGGGCTGCAATATTGCGGCTTATGAAATTACAGGTGAATGTGATTTTCAAACAGTAACTTATAACACAAAGCCGACAAAATCTGCAACACCGTTAGATTTTTACAGCGGTTATTTAGACGTTGAGAATATACAGCTTATTCATTTTGACATTACTGAGTTGTTTGACAATTGGCTGAACGGAAGAACATCTAATTTAGGTATAGCGATAGCAGGTTATAACGATGACGCTATGAGTGGAGCGGTATTATTTACAAGAGAACCGTACGGCGCTACCTATTTACTTATTGATTACATTGAAACAAGCGGATATAATAATGCATATTCATATCAGCAAAATGATATAAATTGTGCGGGAATATCTTATATAAACAATTTTTCAAGACAACTGTTTATCAAAAGGGAAGATCTCTCAATCCCGGGCAATATAATGCCTGTTGAAATCTCTTTTATGTATAACACTGCTGTATTCCAGCACCAAAATGCCGTATCTCCTTACGGAAATAATTGGCTTACAAATTACAATAGATTAATATATATTTATGAAAATGAAATAGGTCAGACATATTTATGCTACGCTGACGAAAACGGCAGTATATCATATTTTTCCGCAAAGGAAGATGAAAACGGAAATATATCTTTCGTTGATGAATTTGAAGATATATACGGAAATTCGGGAATTTCGGTCATATGTAACGAGCCTCCGGAAGGAAATGAGGCTTCGCTGGCAGATATTCAGATTTTAAATAACGGAAATATCGAAACCTTTGACTCTCTCGGCAGACTTGTTAAAATTACAAACAGCCGTAATAAATCAATAGATATCACCTATTCTGACGAGAAAAATCTTTATAAAATAAGAAAAATCACAGACGGAAGCGGCAGAGAATACCGTTTTTCATATACATTTACTCGGCTTTCGAAAATTCAATGCTATAATTCTGACGGTACAGCCATTTATGCCGGTTCAAGCTCCGAAACTTTACTTAAAACAGATTACTATTATGACAGCGGTAATTTATCAAGAGTAAATTACCCTAACGGTAACTGTGCTTATTATACATATAACAGCAATAATCTTTTAGAAAGCGCATCCAACAGAAATCTTTACAAGCTTTCATATTCATATACCTCATATAACAGGATATCTTCTGTTACCGAATATGCAAGAGAGAACACACTTGCATCATACACTAAAGGCAACTGTATCGGATATGTTTCTTTCGGACCGAAAGAGGTTACCATATATGATTCATACGGCAGCCGGCAAAGTATGCAGTTTGATAAATACGGCTTGGTTTCTCAAATTGTTGATGAAAAAGGTAACGTATATAATGCAGACGCCGGTCTGCTCACTCCCTCCTCGCAAAATTTGCTCTTAAACACAAGCTTTGAAAACGGACTTTCCTCTTGGAGTTCAGAGGAAGGCTTATTACCCGCTGTTGTATCTGAAAACGCTTACCATGGCAGCAGCGCGGTTAAATTCAGTCTTAATAACCCCGAGAACGATTTACAGTACATATCTCAGTCAGTTTCGGTGCAGGGCGGCGGAGCATATACCTTTTCAGCATATATTAAAGCCGCTGAAATATCCGAAACCAACCGTATTATTATGGCAATTTCATCTTATGATGAAAACGAAAATGAATTAACTTCAAATTCAAGAGAAGTTCCAAGCGTTGAAAATGTTTATAAAAGATACAATATAGTATTGGACGTACCTGATAACACGGCAAGTATTACAGTTGAAATCGGTATTTCCGAATCGGCAGGCACTTTTTATGCCGACTCTGTTCAGCTTGAAAATCAAAGCGGAGCAGGCAATTACAATATACTAAAAAACGGTTCATTCAAGAACGGTTTAAATGAGTGGACCTGTAACAACACATCCGAAATTAAATTTGCTCTAATTAACGGCAGACAAAGGAATTATGTTT
Organism: uncultured Clostridia bacterium; assembly: GCA_947364045.1. Taxonomy (GTDB): domain Bacteria; phylum Bacillota; class Clostridia; order Oscillospirales; family Acutalibacteraceae; genus Fimenecus. The sequence continues at coordinate 2,046 of CANARN010000057.1, read as the reverse complement.
CCTATGCTAAATCTTATGACGCTGATATTAAAATGAGCCAAACGGTAACGGTTAACGCCAAAAAGGGCGATGTTTTATCTTTCGGCGGGTGGATTAAATCAAATACCGTTTCAAATAACGGAGACAACACGCTCGGAATTATTTCCCCTGAAAAAACTGATTTCAGAGGCGACCGTTTTGCTGGTCTTGTAATTTCATATCAGTATTATTCAACTAATGAGAACGGCGAAAATGTTTTAAAAACCGTAGTCGAGAAAAAAGCCGTTAACGATTATATTAATTACTGGCAGTATTTAGACAATTCCGTTATTATGCTCAGTGATGTTGAAACCATCACAGTTTCTTTTGAATTTAAAAAACACAAATCAGACGTTGGAGTGTCAGATTTGTGTTTAACAGTAAACAGTATAAGTTATGAAGATGAACAGGCGGATGAAAACACGGAAAGCGGCATAACAGAGGGTGAAATTACAGAGGCGGATTCATTTAATTCAGGAGCGGCGGCAGAAAATACCTGTAAATGCTCGCACTGTACTAATTCCCGCTGCACCTGCGCATGCGTAAATGAAAATTTATGTACCTGTTCTTCATGCAGAAAGATGTTTGACATTGTTTATGATGACAACGGAAACATTCTGTCAATTACAATTTGCGGTTATGAGCTTTCAGAGCTTCAAAGCATTAATATTGAACGGACGTATTCGGATGACGGGAACTATTTGACCTCTTCAAAAAATGAAAACGGCAATACAGTAAGGTATGCTTACAACAGCAACGGACTTATGTCTGCGCAGACGGACGCAAAAGGCAATGTAACACGCTACAGCTACAATGATGCAGGCAAGCTGAAGCAAGTGCAAAAGTCAGTTTCAAATTTAACCGATTCAAGCACACTGTCCACAAGCTACAGTTACTCTAACGGCAACCTTACAAGAATTATTCACAATGACTACACATATTATATTGAATATGACAAGTGGAACAATGTTGAAAGAGTCAGCTCAGATCTTTTGTCGGCTGTTGCAGACGCCTGTAACATAGCGGCTTACACATATAATAACAAAAATCACAGCCAGTTAAAGAAAATCACCTACGGCAACGGCGGAACGGTTGATTACATTTATGACGTTTACGGCAGAGTTTCGGCAATAAGCTATGACGGCGGTAAAACCAACGCCTTTGAGTACACTTATGACACTCTCGGAAATGTTATTTCAACAGTTGACAACGTCACAGGCAGAAAAGTGTTTAACAGCGACGGAGTTACCTCTGTTTACACAGACGAATACGGACTTATTTACTACGCAGGTACGGACTCTTTGGGCAATTCCTTTGAGTACAGCGGTATGGCTCTTTACAAAACGTCAAAAGACGGTGACGGCGCAAAAATCACTGCTGGAAATCTTGAAGCAAAATTAAAATCAGAGTCTGACAAATTCGGACGTGTAAAGGAAAAGTCCGTTGAATTGCGTTCTGTTGACAACAGCGCCGAAAACCCTTATACTAAGGTTAAGACTAATTATACCTACGGGGCATATAATAACAGTGACGGAACAGTAGGCAAGGGCAAGGTTCAGAGTATTCTGAGTACCGTTTCTGTCGGCGAAACGGCGTTGAATAATTATGAATTTTCTTATGAATATGACGCTAACGGCAACATTACTCACGAGTATTCAGGCTCAGGCGAGAGCAGACAGCTTCGTTACCGCTATACTTATGACGAAGCCGACCAATTAGTCCGCGTGGACGACGCCGTTCAGAACAAAACCTACACTTACGCCTATGACAAGGGCGGGAACAGAGAAACAGAAAAGGTATATGCATTCACAACAGACGGCACCTTAGGCGAGGTACTTGAAACCAAGACCTCACAGTACAATTACCTTGTGTGGAAAGACAGACTTTCATTCTTTAACGGAAAACAGATTAAATATGACAGCGCAGGTAATCCCACGTCCTATGATGATAAAACATACAAATGGGACGGAAGAAACTTAAAGGAAATATCTCTTGCTGACGGCAGTAAAACCCAGTTTGAGTACGACC
>CANARN010000056.1 GCA_947364045.1 uncultured Clostridia bacterium | reverse complement strand
TTTGCAACGGCGTTGACTATGTGGGCGGTGTTCCCGATTCAGGCACTCCGCACGCAATCGGATATTCCAATAAAAGCGGAATTCCTTTCGCAAGAGCATTTATAAAATATACTCCGACTTGGGCAAGAAGCTTTATGCCGACCAATCAGGCAGAGAGAAACAAAATTGCCAAGATGAAGCAAATTCCCGTTAAGGAGTTAATTGTAGGCAAAAATCTTCTTTTTGTTGACGATTCTATTGTCAGAGGCACTCAGCTTAAAGAAACCGTAGATTTCCTTTATGAAAGCGGAGCAAAGTCAGTTCATATGCGTTCTGCCTGTCCGCCGATTATGTACGGCTGTAAGTATCTTAACTTTTCCAGAGCAACAAGCGAAATGGAGCTTATAGCAAGACGGGTTATTGTTGAGCTTGAAGGCGAAGAAGGCTTCAAGCACATAGATGAGTATTCAGACGCTTCAACTGAAAGAGGTAAAAAGCTTCGCGCAAATATATGCGAAAAGCTTCATCTTGCATCTCTTGAATTCCAAAGCTTAGACGGTATTATTAAATCAATAGGGCTTCCCGAAGAGGAGCTTTGCACATATTGCTGGAACGGAAAGGAATAAATTATGATTAACAATTCTAAATCAGATGTTTATGCTCAGGCAGGCGTTGACATTACAGCAGGATACAGGGCAGTTGAGCTTATGAAAAAGCATATTGCCACTACTATGACTCAGGGCGTTTGCTCTGATGTCGGCGGTTTCGGAGGACTTTTTGAGCTTGATTTAACAGGTATTACTAAGCCTGTTCTTGTAAGCGGTACGGACGGTGTCGGCACAAAGCTTAAAATTGCTTTTTTAATGGACAAGCACGACACAGTAGGTATTGACTGCGTAGCAATGTGTGTTAACGACATTATTTGCTGCGGTGCAAAACCGTTGTTTTTCCTTGACTATATCGCTTGCGGTAAAAATGTTCCCGAAAAAATTGCAGACATTGTTAAAGGCGTTTGCGACGGCTGTGTTCAGTCAGGTGCGGCGCTTATCGGCGGTGAGACTGCTGAAATGCCGGGATTTTACCCAATTGACGAATATGACCTTGCAGGCTATTGCACCGGTGTTGTAGACAAATCAAAGATTATTGACAATAAGACAATGACTGAGGGTGATGTAATTATTGCTCTTCCCTCAAGCGGTGTTCATTCAAACGGCTTTTCGCTTGTAAGAAAGGTTTTTGACGTTGAAAACTCCGATATAAAATCACCGATTGCAGAGCTCGGCGGTAAATCAATAGGCGAAACACTTTTGACGCCTACAAAGATTTATGTTAAGCCTGTACTTGCTCTTCTTGAAGAAATAAAGGTTAAAGGTATTTCTCATATCACAGGCGGCGGCTTCTATGAAAATATTCCGAGAAGCATTCCTGACGGACTTTGCGCAAAAATTGAGAGAAAAGCAGTCAGAATTCTTCCTATTTTTGATTTGCTTGCAAAAACAGGTAACATTTGCGAAAGAGATATGTTCAATACCTTTAATATGGGCGTTGGTATGAGCATAACAGTTGCGAAAGAGGATGCCGACAAAGCCCTTGAAATATTAAAGGCTAACGGTGAAGATGCTTATATCATAGGCGAAATCGTTAAGTCAGATAATAAAATTGAGATATGCTGAAAAAAGTAATTAACGGAATTTTTGCAGGTATACTTATTTCCATAGGCGGAGCGGTCTATCTTTCCTGCGATAATAAATATGTGGGGGCAGTGCTTTTTTCGGTTGCACTTCTTTGTATATGCTATCAAGGATATTCGCTTTACACGGGCAAAATATGCTACATACCTCAAAAACACGGTAAAGAAGAATTTTCTGTATTGCTTACAGGATTGTTAGGCAATGTTCTTTCTACAACTGTTTGCGGATATGCATTAAGATATGCCATATCCAAAATCGGTGAAACAGCGCTGAATTCCTGCGGCGCAAAGCTGGAGCAAAGCGCTTTGCAAACATTTATCAGAGCAATGTTTTGCGGAATACTCATTTTCCTTGCGGTTGATATATTTAAAAAATTCAAATCACCGATAGGAATAATATTTTGCATACCCGTATTCATTTTGAGCGGCTTTGAACATTCGGTTGCCGATATGTTCTATTTTGCGGCATCGGGAATAGTGTCACTTCGTGCATTTATTTTCATTTGGATTGTTATTTTGGGTAATACTGTCGGCGGAATGTTAATTCCCGCACTTTCGCTTATCGGAGGTAAAGACAATGACTGAGAAAAAAGCAAAAATAGCTGTTCTGGTTTCCGGCGGCGGTACGAATTTACAGGCGCTTATTGACGCGCAAAACAACGAAATAATCAATTCAGGCGAAATAAAGCTTGTAATTTCAAACAAAGACGGTGCTTATGCTCTGACCCGCGCCGAAAATGCAGGAATAAAAACTTATACTGTTTTGAAAAAGAATTTTAATTCCCAGACCGAATTTGAAAATGAAATAGTTAGAATTCTTGACGAAAACGAAATAGACTTAATTGTTCTTGCCGGCTTTATGGCGATTTTAAGCGAAAAATTTATTTCTCATTATGAAAAAAGAATTTTAAATGTTCATCCGTCTCTTATTCCGTCTTTTTGCGGTGAAGGCTTTTATGGATTACGTGTTCATGAGGCGGCATTGAAAAAAGGCGTTAAAGTTACGGGCGCTACTGTTCATTTTGTAAACGAAATACCTGACGGCGGCGAAATTATCATGCAAAAAGCGGTTGAGGTAAAAGACGGCGATACTCCAGAAATTCTTCAGAAAAGAGTTATGGAGAATGCTGAGTGGATAATTCTGCCTCAGTCAACCGAAAAAATATGTAAGCAAATTATTTCAGAATAAATTAAGAAAGGGATTGTATTATGGAGATTAAATCAATCAAAGAAGAGCTTAATTCTCTCCAATATCACGGCAGAGGAATAATGATCGGCAAAAGTCCTGACGGAAAAAAGGCGATTACTGCTTATTTTATTATGGGTAGAAGCGAAAACAGCAGAAACCGTGTATTCATAGAGGACGGTGAGGGTATTCGCACACAGGCCTTTGATGAGTCAAAGATGGTTGATCCTCATCTTATCATCTACGCGCCTGTAAGAGTTCTCGGAAATAAGACTATTGTTACAAACGGCGATCAGACAGATACGATTTACGATTTAATGGACAAGCAGATGACATTTGAACAGGCTCTTCGCACAAGAGAGTTTGAGGATGATGCCCCGAATTACACTCCCAGAATTTCCGGTATTATTCACCTTGATGGCGGTGAGATGAATTATGCTATGTCGATACTTAAATCGGCAGACGGTGACGGCTCTTCCTGCCAAAGATACACTTACGCTTATTCAAATCCTCTTGCAGGAAAAGCCAAGTTTATTCACACATATAAATGTGACGGCAATCCGCTCCCCAGCTTTGAGGGCGAACCGAAAACAGTCGAAATTCCCGATATGGATATTGACTCTTTAACAGACCTTATTTGGTCAAATCTCAATGAAGATAATAAGGTTTCACTGTTTGTAAGATACATTGATATTGAGACAGGCAAATACGAATCAAGAATTGTTAATAAAAATAAATGAGAGGTAACAATATGAAAGAATTTGAACTTAAATACGGCTGTAACCCCAATCAAAAGCCTTCAAAAATTTATATGCACGACGGCTCTGACCTTCCCATCGAAATACTTTGCGGCAGACCCGGTTACATTAACTTCCTTGACGCATTTAATTCTTGGCAGCTTGTAAAGGAGCTTAAAGAGGCTCTCGGACTTCCTGCGGTTACTTCTTTCAAGCATGTAAGTCCTACCTCTGCGGCGGTTGGAATTCCGCTTTCCGACACTCTTAAAAAGGCTTGTTTTGTTGACGACATTGAGGGACTTGATGAGTCGCCCCTTGCCTGCGCTTATGCGAGAGCCAGAGGAACCGACAGAATGTGTTCATTCGGCGATTGGGTTGCTCTTTCGGATGTCTGCGATGTTACAACTGCAAAAATGATTAAAAGAGAGGTTTCCGACGGCGTTATTGCTCCCGGATATGAGCCTGAGGCACTTGAAATTCTTAAAACTAAGAGAAAAGGTAATTACAATATTGTTAAAATTGACCCTGACTATGTTCCCGCTGAGCAAGAACACAAGCAGGTTTTCGGAATTACCTTTGAGCAGGGCAGAAATAACTTTGAAATTAATAAAGAGCTTCTTTCAAATATAGTAACAGCTAATAAGGATATGCCCGAAACGGCAGTGCGTGACCTTATCGTCGCTCTTATCACTCTTAAATACACTCAGTCAAACTCTGTTTGCTATGCAGTTGACGGTCAGGCTATCGGTGTCGGCGCAGGTCAGCAGTCAAGAATCCACTGCACAAGACTTGCAGGCACAAAGGCTGACACATGGTTCTTGCGTCAGGCTGATAAGGTTATAAATCTTCCGTTCAAGTCTGACATCGGCAGACCCGACAGAGATAATGTTATTGACGGTTATATAAATCAAAATGAGGAAGATGTTTGCGCAGAGGGCATTTGGCAGAAATATTTCACCGAAAGACCCGAACCGTTTACAAAAGAGGAGCAGGCTGCATATCTTGCAACAAAAGACAATGTAGCTCTCGGCTCAGACGCATTCTTCCCGTTCTCAGATAATATTGAAAGAGCGTACCGTTCAGGTGTTAAGTATATCGCCGAACCCGGCGGTTCAATCCGTGATGACGCTGTTATTGAGTGCTGTGATAAGTACGGTATGTCAATGGCGTTTACTGGTATGAGATTATTCCATCACTAATAATATAAGAGGTAAAAACCTATGAAAATAATGGTTGTCGGCGGCGGAGGCAGAGAGCACGCCATAATCAAAAAAATCAGAGAGAACAAGAATGTAACTGAAATTTTTGCTCTTCCCGGTAACGGCGGTATGGCTAAGGATGCAGTACTTGTTGATATTGCTGCTACTGATATAGAAAAAATTGTAAAATTTGCAGTAGAAAACAAAATAGATTATGCTGTTGTAGCTCCTGATGACCCGCTTGTGCTCGGCTGTGTTGACGCGCTTGAGGAAAAGGGTATTCCGTGCTTCGGACCGAGAAAAAATGCGGCAATAATTGAGGGCAGTAAGGTGTTTTCAAAAGACCTTATGAAAAAATACGGTATTCCGACTGCAAGTTATGAGGTATTTTCCAATGCAGAAAAGGCTCTTGAATATGTCGAAAGCTGTCCTGTTCCCACGGTTGTTAAAGCTGACGGGTTGGCTCTCGGTAAGGGTGTTATAATAGCAATGACCCGTGAAGAAGCTAAAAATGCAGTTGTTTCAATTATGAAAGACAAGCAATTCGGAAAAAGCGGTGACAGCATTGTTATTGAAGAGTTTTTGACAGGGCCTGAGGTTTCTGTTCTCTCTTTCACAGACGGTAATACAGTTGTTCCGATGGTTTCATCTATGGACCATAAGCGTGCCGGCGACAACGACACAGGTCTTAATACAGGCGGTATGGGAACGATAGCGCCTAATCCGTATTACACAAAGTCTGTTGCAGATGAATGTATGGAAAAGATTTTTCTTCCTACAATTAAGGCTATGAAGCAGGAGGGCAGAACCTTTAAAGGCTGTCTTTATTTCGGACTTATGCTTACTCCCAACGGACCTAAGGTAATTGAGTATAACTGTCGTTTCGGCGACCCTGAAACACAGGTAGTTCTTCCGCTTCTGGAAAGTGATTTACTCACCGTTATGCAGGCTGTAACCAATGAAACCCTTTCCGAGTGCGAGGTTAAATTTGCAGACAAAAATGCCTGCTGTGTTATTATGGCTTCTGAGGGTTATCCTGTGAAATACGAAAAAGGATATGAAATTACAATTCCCGAAGAGCTTGATAAAAATGTGTTTGTTGCAGGCGCAAGGCTTGAAGGAAATAAGCTTTTGACAAACGGCGGACGCGTTCTCGGTGTTACGACTGTAAAAGATACGCTTGCAAAGGCTATTGAAGCCTCTTATGAAGCAGTAAGTAAAATACATTTCGATAATGCTTATTACCGCAAGGATATAGGTCAAAAAGCATTAAATTGCAAGGAGGCATAAATCTTGGTTTACAGAATATTTGTTGAAAAGAAAAAAGAACTTGCAAACGAAGCTAAAGCGCTTCTGAACGACGCTAAAAATCTTCTCGGCATAAAGGGACTTAAAGATGTCCGCATTATTAACCGTTACGATGCTGAAAATATAACATCTGAGCTTTTTGATTATGCAGTTAAAACTGTTTTCTCAGAGCCTCAGCTTGATATTGCGTCAAGCGAAATTGAAACTAACGGTGCGGAAGTATTCGCAGTTGAGTATTTGCCGGGTCAGTTTGATCAAAGGGCGGATTCGGCCGCACAGTGTATTCAGATTATCTCTCAGGGCGACAGACCGATTATCTGTTCAGCAAAGGTTTATGCTCTTTACGGCGAGTTGTCGGAGGAAGAGATTGCTGAAATCAAAAAATACGTAATTAACCCCGTTGAAGCAAGGGAAGCAACTCTTGAAAAGTTTGATACACTTAAAGTTAATTATGAAATTCCTACAACAGTTAAGACTCTTGACGGCTTTAATGCTTACTCAGAGGCTGAGCTTGTAAAATTCGTTGAGAATTACGGTCTTGCAATGGATAAAGATGACATTAAATTCTGTCAGGATTATTTTAAATCCGAGCGCAGAGACCCAACGCTTACCGAAATCCGAATGATAGACACCTATTGGTCTGACCATTGCCGTCATACAACATTTTTGACTGTAATTGACGATGCAAAATTTGAAGATGAGCTTTTACAGAAAGCGTATGACGATTATATTGCTGTTCGCAAGGAGCTTGGCAGAACAAAGCCTATTTGTCTTATGGATTTGGCTACAGTTGCCGTTAAATACCTTAAAGTAAATGGTAAGCTTCCGAAGCTTGACGAATCTGAAGAAATAAATGCATGCACGGTTAAAATTGAGATTGAGGTTGACGGCAAAAAAGAGCCGTGGCTTCTTCTCTTCAAGAACGAAACACATAACCACCCGACTGAAATTGAGCCATTCGGCGGTGCCGCCACTTGTATAGGCGGCGCTATTCGCGACCCGCTTTCAGGCAGAAGCTATGTTTACGGTGCAATGCGCGTTACAGGTGCGGCTGACCCGACAGTACCTGCAAGCGAAACAATTCCCGGTAAGCTTCCTCAAAGAAAGCTCGTTACTACTGCGGCGGCAGGTTATTCCTCATACGGCAACCAGATAGGTCTTGCAACAGGTATTGTTGATGAAATCTATCATCCCGGTTATGCCGCAAAGAGAATGGAAATCGGCGCTGTTGTAGCTGCCGCTCCTGCTGAAAATGTACGCAGAGAAGTTCCGGATCCGGGTGATATAGTTATTCTTCTCGGCGGAAGAACGGGCAGAGACGGCATAGGCGGAGCTACAGGCTCTTCAAAAGCGCACAACGCCCATTCTGTTGAAACCTGCGGAGCTGAGGTTCAAAAAGGTAATGCTCCCGAAGAGAGAAAATTACAGAGATTATTCAGAAATAAAGACGCCTGCTTAATGATTAAGCGTTGTAACGATTTCGGCGCAGGCGGTGTTTCTGTAGCAATAGGCGAGCTTGCAGACGGTCTTGAAATCGACCTTAATGCAGTTCCGAAGAAATATGATGGACTTGACGGCACAGAGCTTGCAATTTCCGAATCTCAGGAGAGAATGGCTGTTGTTGTTGAAAAGGAAAATGTCGACGCATTTTTAGCTTTGGCGGCTAAAGAAAATCTTGAAGCTACTCCCGTTGCCGTTGTTAAGGCAGAACCTCGCCTTACAATGAATTGGAACGGCAATAAAATTGTTGACATCAGCCGTGAATTCTTAAATTCAAACGGTGCTGACAAGCATATTGTTATTACGCCCGAAAAGCCTAAGTCCTATAATAAAGAAATCAATGGCACATTTACTGATAATATTAAATCAGTTGCGGCAGACTTAAACATTTGCTCTAAGAGAGGACTTTCAGAAAGGTTTGACTCAACTATCGGCGCAGGTACTGTTCTTATGCCATTCGGCGGTAAAAATCAGAGAACACCAATTCAGGCAATGGTTCAGAAAATAAGCGTGGAGAAGAAGCACACTGATGACTGCTCTCTTATGGCTTGGGGTTATAACCCGTTTATTACGGAGAAAAGCCCATATCACGGTGCTTACCTTGCAGTTATTGAGTCTGTTTGTAAGCTTATTGCAACGGGTGCAAAATTCGAAGACGTTTATCTGACATTCCAGGAGTATTTTGAAAAGCCCGGTCAGGACGGCAAGCGTTGGGGCAAGCCTTTGGCGGCACTTCTCGGTGCATTTGAGGCACAGAAAGAACTCGGCATCGGCTCAATCGGCGGTAAGGACTCAATGAGCGGTTCGTTTGAAGATTTAGATGTTCCGCCCACGCTCGTTTCATTTGCCGTTACAACCGAAAAGGTTCAGAGTATTGTGTCACCTGAATTTAAACAGGCAGGTAATAAGGCTGTTCTTATTAAGCCTGAGTATGACGAAAACGGACTGCCCGTAACTGCATCGCTTATTAAAGTATTCGAGCAGATAAATGAACTTTTAAAGAGCGGCAAAGCCGTTTCTTGCTACACTCTCGGTCTCGGCGGTATGGCAGAGGCAGTTATCAAGATGTGTATGGGTAACGGATTTGGCTTTAAATTTGCCGACAGCCTTTCACTCAATGACATTTTCGACTACAATTATGCATCCTTTATTCTTGAGGTTACCGACTCTGAAGGCTTGGATGTAATAGGCGAAATTACTGAGGGAACATCGCTTAAATTTTCTGACGAAGCAGTTGCAATGTCAGAAATAAGCGACCTTTACGAGAATAAGCTTGAAAAGGTATATTCTTGCAACATCACTGAAAACGCTGAAGCTGTTGAAGCATTTAATTATAAGGCAGAAAGTTATCCGGCGCCTGCAATTAAATGTGCTAAGCCCAAGGTTCTTATACCTGCATTCCCCGGCACAAACTGTGAGTTTGACAGCGCAAAGGCAGTCCGTGACGCAGGGGCAGAGCCTGAGATTATTGTAATTAAAAACCTTACCGCATCTGCAATTCAGTCAAGCGTTGAGGAATTTGCAAAGAAGCTTAAAGATGCTCAGATGATATTTATTCCGGGCGGATTCTCAGGCGGCGACGAGCCTGACGGCAGCGGTAAATTTATTACAGCATTCTTCCGCAACGCCGCAATTAAAGACGGTGTTACAGATTTACTTGAAAACCGTGACGGTCTTATGTGCGGTATTTGCAATGGATTCCAAGCGCTTATTAAGCTCGGTCTTGTTCCCTACGGAAAAATAATTGATACCGATGAGAATTGTCCGACGCTTACATTTAATACAATTGCACGCCACCAGTCAAAGATTGTCAGAACAAGAATTGCTTCCAATAAGTCTCCGTGGCTTTCACTTACAAATATGGGCGATATTTATTCAGTACCGATTTCACACGGCGAGGGCAGGTTCTTAGCGAGTGAAGAGCTTATAAGACAGCTTGCCGCAAACGGACAGATTGCAACGCAGTACGTTGACCTTGAGGGTAATCCCACAAATGACGTTCAGTTTAATCCCAACGACTCAATGTTTGCGATTGAGGGCATTACATCACCCGACGGCAGAGTATTCGGCAAAATGGGTCACAGTGAGCGTATCGGCGCAGGTCTTTACAAGAATGTACCCGGCAATTATGACATTAAGATGTTTGAAGCCGCAGTGAAATATTTTAAATAATTTAAGTTAAAATCTCTTGTCTTTTCAGACAGGGGATTTTTTTCGCTTTATTATATAAAATTTCTTAATATGTCTATAAAATAAAAATATTTAATGTTATAATGAAATAGCAGATAAACAGTAATTTTACGGAGGTATTTATGAAAATTGGAGAAGTATGCTTATTAACCAATGATGTACCAAGGCTTGCAGCTTTTTATAAACAACTGCTTGAAATTGAAAACG
>CANARN010000055.1 GCA_947364045.1 uncultured Clostridia bacterium | reverse complement strand
TTAAAATTATTCATAAATCGTAATAGTGACAAAAATGAAAAATCGTGTTAATATCTATTATAAACAAAAATAAGGAACAAATTATGGACAAATTAAAAATAATCGCTTACATTTACAATGACTATAAAGAAAAATTCGGTATACCAAGACAAAGCGGAATAGTTGACATTGAATCTGAAATAGTATTTGAGCCGGAATTTAGTAACAGAGAAGCCTTTCGCGGACTTGAAAACTATAATTATTTATGGATTTTATGGGGTTTTTCTGAGTCACACGGCAATTGGTCGCCCACTGTCAGACCTCCGAAGCTCGGCGGGAACACACGTATGGGCGTATTTGCAACACGCTCCCCTTTTCGCCCTAATTCAATCGGACTTTCATCTGTAAAACTAAAGAGCATCAAATTTACAGATAAAAAAGGACCTGTTATTACAGTTGCCGGTGCCGATATTTTAAACGGCACGCCGATATACGATATTAAGCCGTATATTAAATATGCCGATTCGCACAATGACGCCAATAACGGCTTTGCTAAGGCGGATACTTCAGACTCACTTACGGTAAAAATTCCTGATAACTTATTAGAAATAATAAATTTTGATAAACGTGCTGCAATCAAAAAGGTCTTGGCACAAGACCCGAGACCCGCTTATAAATGCGACAATAACTCTGAATATGGTATTAAATTTGCCGAATACAACATCAAATTTATAGTAGAAAACGGCATCCTGACCGTTACAGATGTAGAAAAGCTAAAAGAGCCGCAATAACGGCTCTTTTATTTCAAAGAAAAGTTTTCACAGTCATTTAAAATTTTGAATTTACGCTTAGTATTTTTTCTCGGAAAAACCTTAAATTTTTCCAGGGAAATATTTTTTGCATGACGAATGTAAATCCCATAGGCATTCAAATTTCTGAATCGGTTTGCTTCCGGATATTCCCTTTCCTGTTCGGGAACCTTAAATCTAAAATCACGGTAATCCTTTCCGTCGGCATATTTTACAGTGATATTTTTCAAAGAAACAGTGTCTACGGGTTGCAAAGGTATTCCCATAATTATTATAGGAATTTCAGAATTTACTGCATAAATATTTGAAATATTTATATTTTTAAGCACACCTTTCCCCTCAAGTTCAGGCAAGCGGTTACGGTTTCTGTTATTTAAACGAATAAAAACGGGACAAGCCATAGAATCAATTTCAATATTAGTAATATTAATATTTGAGACAACTGCTCCGTCACAGGATTCGAGAGCAATCCCCGAAGCACCTGACGGGAAAATATCTTTCAAATAAAATTTACAGTTTTCTACGGTAACATCTGAAATATCTAACGATGTTTCCGTGCCGATTTTAAAGGAGTTAGTACACGAAATCACCTCGCAGTCGGCTACATAAATATTATTCATTGACTTCTCACAGGCAATGTCATGAGAGTTTTTCAGTACTATACCGTCATCACCGGTCGAAACAAAGCAGTGTTCTACAGTTACATTTGATGAACCGGAAATGTCTATTCCGTCTGAATTTGCAATATGCCTGTTATTGTTAATAACCGTTTTGGTTACTTTAACATCTGTACACATATTGATGTTCAGTGTCCAAAATGCCGAATTTTCTAAAATAATATTGGAAACTCTTACCTGCTCACAGTTTTGAAAATGTACTAAAAAGCCGTATTTATTTTTATGTGCAAAACGTATTCTATTTCTGTATTCCTGCCGCATATCCCAAACATCCGGCGTCTTGGAATAAGGCTCGATTTTTGGAGGTAAATACGGCTTCAGAGAGAAGAAGTTTCCCTCTCCGCATATTCTCCCCGGACCGAGCAAGGCAACATTTCGGCAATTTTGAGCCAAAATAAGACCGTTTTTAATATAGTCCTCCCGACTGTCAGGCGTATCAGAATTTATAACATAATCTTCTGTTCTGTGTGAAGCTTTAATTTCTGCATTTTGGGAAATAAACAGCGCTACATTGCTTTTTAAGAAAACCGTCCCTGTTGTAAAAGAGCCGCCTTCAACAACGACTATCCCACCGCCGTTTGCACTGCAAGCCGAAATTGCCCTGTTTATTGCATCGGCGTTATTTACTTCTGCATCATCAGGCACGGCGCCGTAAGACAAAATACTGTAAATATTGTCATTCGGTATTCTCACATCAAAATTAATATATTTTTCAAAAGGAATTTTCTCATAAAAATCGCCTTTATAAACATCTGAAAAGACTTCGCCGCCGTATATTTTAAAGTCCTTTTGTAATCCGGGAAAAAACGAGCATATATGATTTAACAAACGACTCACTTTACCACCTCATTATTAACTTTTTTACAAAATCTATTTTACCATACAGCATTTTATTTTTAAATACTGTAATTTTAAATTTTTTTCAGCATAAAATTATCAAAGAAACTAACAGAGGTGATTTTATGTGCGGAATTGCAGGAGAAGTATCATATTCGGGAGCTGTTTCTGATAATAAAGAGTCATTTTTGAGAATGCAAAAGCTTCTTCATCCGAGAGGACCGGACCAAAACGGAGAATATATTGACAGTAAAGCCGCTTTGCTTCATTCAAGGCTTTGCGTAATTGACATCGAAAACGGAAAACAGCCGATGACGGCTGATTACGGTGAAAAAAAATACGTGATTGTGTATAACGGAGAGCTTTACAATACTGATGAAATAAGACAGGAGCTTAAAGAAAAAGGACATATTTTTTACGGACATTCGGACACTGAAGTAATACTAAAGGCATATATTCAGTGGCGGGAAGAGTGCGTTAACAAATTTAACGGTATATTTGCTTTTTGTATTTGGGATAAAGCGGAGGAAAAACTGTTTTTTGCCCGCGACAGAATGGGTGTAAAGCCACTGTTTTACACTACTGTCGGCAGCAGTTTTATTTTCGCATCGGAAATCAAAGCCCTTCTCGCGCACAGTAATGTAAAGAAAGAAATTGACGAAAACTCAATTGCTGAAATTCTTTTCATCGGCCCGGGAAGAACACTCGGATGCGGCGTATTCAAAAATATAAATGAAGTAAAGCCCGCTACCTGCGGAACATTTACAAAAGACGGACTTAAATTTTGGAAATACTGGGTTTTAAAGGATAAAGAAAACAGGGATACATTTGAAGAAACTGTTGAAAAAGTCAGGTTTTTGGTAAAAGATTCAATAACACGTCAGTTGATTTCAGATGTACCCGTCGGAACATTTCTTTCAGGCGGACTTGACTCAAGCATCATTTCATCAATAGCAAATACCCATTTTAAAGGTCAAAATAAGCGTTTAAAAACATTTTCAGTAACTTATAAGGACAATTCAAAGTATTTCACTAAAAGCAAATTTCAGCCCAATTCTGACGAAGAATACATTAAAATAATGGCAGATTACCTCGGCTCAGAGCATCATCTTATCACACTTGACACGGAAGATGTAGTAAATGCGCTGTTTGAAGCAGTTGATGCAAGGGATTTGCCCGGAATGGCAGATGTTGACTCTTCCCTGCTCGCATTTTGCAAGGAAATAAAAAAAGAGTGTACTGTTGCTCTTTCCGGCGAGTGTGCAGATGAGATTTTCGGCGGATACCCTTGGTACAGAGATAAGAAAATAAGAATGATAAACGGCTTTCCATGGGCGCAATCAACAGACTACAGAGCAAGCTTTGTAAAATCAGATATTAAACTGCCTGACGCGCGCAAATATGTCGCAGAACGCTATAAAAACACTATTATAAATACTTCAAAAATTGCAGGCTTAAGCCCAACAGAATCACGTATGAAGGAAATGATGAAGCTGAATCTTGAATGGTTTATGCAGACGCTTCTTGACCGCAAAGACAGAATGAGTATGTATTCTGCGCTTGAGGTCAGAGTTCCGTTCTGTGACTACAGAATCGCTGAATATCTTTACACAGTTCCGTGGGAATATAAGGACTACAAATCATACGAAAAAGGTCTGTTGCGCGAAGCAGTAAAAGAAATTTTACCGGATGAGGTTTTGTGGCGTAAAAAAAGTCCGTATCCAAAAACTCACAATCCAAATTATTTGAAAGCGGTAAGCGAAATTCTGTCGGATATTATTTCAAGCCCGAATTCGCCTCTTTTGAGTTTTATTAAAAAGGACGCACTTGAAGATTTACTAAAGACACAGCGAGCAGAGCCTTGGTACGGTCAGCTTATGACAACCCCGCAGACGATTGCATATTTTATTCAAATTAACTATTGGATGAAAAAATTCGGTCTGACGGTAAAGTAAATACAGAAAAAAATTCAGCGAGTGAAATATCTCGCTGAATTTTTTTATAAACATATTTATATTTTATCAAATTTTTTCATTCTGTCACGAATATCGTCTTTAAAAATGAACTGATAACCGTTATTCTCTAATATTGAATTATCTCTCATTATTTTATGAATACCTGTAATTCTCGCTCTTTCCGGGTTTTCGGCTACAGAACAGCGTATTCCAAGTTCACGCTCAAACCGTTCAGCAATATCAAAGAGCAAAGCGCCGCCTCCGCAAAGAGTTATTCCGTGGTCAGCGGCATCACCCAAAAGTTCAGGAGAAATATTTTGTAATTTCGCACGCATTTCAGAAATCAGCATAGAAATTTGTTCATCAACCAAAGGAAATATTTCAGTAGATGTGATTTCAAATGAAATAGGCATTTCATCAATTCCGCTTTTCCCCGAAACCATAAGAGATACTTCACAGTCACGCTTCAAAGCAGAAGCTATTTTATGCTTAATCAGCCGCGCAGTGTGCGGACCGATAATAATGTCCCGCTCCTTTTTAAAATGTTTTATTATTGCGCAGTCAATGTCAAAGCTTCCGCGGCGGACAGTCGTAGCCTCTGCAACAGTTCCCATAGATATTATGCCCATTTCGGTTGTCTGATGGCCTAAATCAATTATCATTCTTCCGCCTATTTTTTCATGTGGAATTCCTATGCCCAATGCAGATGCCAAAACCCCTTCAACAAGGCATGCTCTCCCTGCACCTGCCCTTGTAACTGCATCTAAAAAAATCTTTTTTTCAATGTTTGTGACATCAAAAGGAAGTGAAACAAGTACATTGGGCTTGTAAATACGGTTTCCGCACACTTTCAGAAAATATGCGGTGAGAATTTTCTCGGCAAAAGTAAAATCAGAGATTACACCGTTAGTTATCATTTTTGTTACAGAAATATTTGTATCGGTTCTGCCGTCAAGCAAATCTGCTTTTTTGCCGTAAGCCACGGGAGCATTGTCATCTGAAAGATATGCCACGGCAGACATCTCGTCAACTGCATTCGGATTATTTTCTGTACACATTCTAAGTGAATACGAACCTAAATCGACTCCGATTTTCATTCCTTTCACGGTACCGCCCCCCTTTTTTTACCGATAAAATATAAAAAACTATCTTTTTCTGAATTGCTCTTTAAGGCGTAAATCTTTTGACAAAATGCGTTTGCGAAGTCTAATGCTTTCAGGCGTAACCTCTAATAATTCGTCGTCTTTTATGAATTCCATAGATTGCTCAAGGCTTAAAACCGTATGCGGAATAAGACGTAAAGCATCGTCCGAACCTGAAGCTCGTGTGTTTGTTAAATGTTTGTTCTTACATACATTGCAGGTTATATCCTCATTCTTGGAGCATTCTCCGACAATCATTCCTTCATAAACAGGAACTCCGGGCCCTACAAAAAGTCTGCCTCTGTCCTGAGTATTGAACAAACCGTAAGCTGATGTTTCACCGGATTCGTGAGCAACAATAGAGCCGCGTTCCCTTGTTTGTATGTCACCCTTGTACTCCTCATATCCTGCAAAAAGATTATTCATAATACCGTTGCCGTTAGTATCTGTCATAAATTCCGAGCGATAACCGATAAGTCCTCTTGCCGGAATTCTGAACTCAAGGTGCGTTGAGCCGCCCTCACGCGTACCCATATTTTCAAGCTCGCCTCTTCTCGAACCGATTTTCTGCATTACACTTCCTACATATTCTTCGGGAACCTCAACTATAAGAAGCTCAATAGGCTCTAAAAGCTTACCGTTTTCAAATTTTGTAATTACCTGCGGTCTGGAAACCTGAAATTCATAACCCTGACGGCGCATTGTTTCGATTAAAATTGATAAATGAAGCTCTCCTCTGCCTGAAACTTTAAAAGTATCTGTGCTTTCTGTTTCCTCGACCTTCATACTCACATTTGTCTCAACCTCTTTAAAAAGACGGTCGCGAAGATTCCTTGATGTAACAAATTTGCCTTCTTTTCCTGCAAACGGGCTGTCATTTACAATAAAGTTCATTGAAATAGTCGGCTCGTCAATTTTAACAAAAGGAAGAGGTTCAATACAGTCAGGCGCGCAGATTGTTTCACCGATATTAAGGTCGGCAATACCTGAAACACATATAATATCACCTGCAGCAGCGCTTTCTACTTCAACACGCCTTAATCCTTCAAACTGATAAAGCCGCGATATTCTTACATTTTCGGTTGAACCGTCTGTTTTACAAAGAACAACGCTATCATTTCTCTTGAGTGTTCCGCGCTCCATTCTGCCTACGCCGATTCTGCCGATATAATCGTCATAATCAAGGCTTGAAAAAAGCACCTGCACAGGAGCCTCAGTATCTCCTTTCGGCGATTCAATATTTTCAATTATCATATCGAACAACGGACGCATATCACCCTCTCTCACACTCGAATCCAGAGAAGCATATCCGTCTTTTGCAGAAGCGTAAATTACAGGGAATTCAAGCTGGTCTTCGTTTGCACCGAGTTCAATAAACAAATCAAGAACCTCATCAATTACCTCAGCAGGTCTTGCACCCGCTCGGTCAATTTTATTGACAACTACAAGTACCTTTTTTTCAAGCGCAAGCGCCTTTCTCAAAACAAATCTTGTTTGTGGCATACAGCCCTCAAAAGCGTCAACCAGAAGCAATACTCCGTCAACCATTGTAAGTATTCGCTCAACTTCTCCTCCGAAATCGGCGTGACCGGGAGTATCAACAATATTGATTTTTACATCCTTGTAATGTACTGATGTATTTTTTGAAAGAATTGTAATGCCTCTTTCACGTTCAAGGTCATTTGAATCCATTACTCTGTCCTGAACAACTTCATTTGACCTGAAAATTCCGCTCTGCTTCAACAGTTCATCAACAAGAGTAGTTTTACCGTGGTCAACGTGCGCAATAATCGCTATATTTCTTACATTTTCTCTCTTTTTCAAAAGTTTCACCTTCAAATAAAATTTCGACTAATAATTTTATCACTAATTGACGAATAACGCAATATAAAAATACAAAATAGTGGTATTCTCTTTACAAATTTGTTTTTTTGATATAAAATTTAATGTAGATTTTTATTTTGGAGAAAAATATGAAACAAATACTGAAAAGTGTTAGAAATTTTATAAAAGAAACCGATAAAATTTTGCTCATTTTATGTGCTGTAACATCACTGTTTGGCTCAGTAATGGTTTTAAGCGCAACTCTTCACACTGCGGCAGAAGGAGTTCGGTTTACCCGCGACTTTAAGGTTATGCTCGCCGCTGTTTGTGCGGGACTTGCGGTTGCTTTGATAATTTCCGTCATTGACTATGAATTTATAATGAAAATGTGGCCTTTGGTAGCGGCAGTCAGCATAGGGCTTATGCTGTTACTGTTCGTTCCCGGAGTGGGTGTCGGTCCTGCTGAGCGGCCTGATGCAAAAACTTGGATTTCTCTTTTGGGAGGTAAAATATTTTTTCAGCCCTCGGAGATTGTCAAAATCGGTTTTATTATAACCTTCGGCGTTCATCTTGAAAAGGTAAAATCTAACATTAATCACATATTAACTTTGATTCCGTTAGCTATACATGCGCTTATTCCCATTGCTCTTGTTATGAAATCAGGCGATATGGGTTCTGCTCTTGTATTTGTAATTATAACTGTTGCTATGCTTTTTGTTTCCGGTCTTCACTGGCTTTACTTTGTCGCAGGAGGAATTTCACTGCTTGCCGCGCTTCCTCTTGCTTGGATTTTTCTTCTTGAAAATATTCAAAAAAGCAGATTTTTAGCGCTTATATACCCTGAGCTTTACCCTGATGTAATTTATCAGCAGGAACGCGGGCTTGCGGCTATCGGCGGAGGCGGACTTACAGGACAGGGATTATTTAAAGGCAATTACACTCAGCTTGGAATTGTTCCAGAAAGCGAAAACGATATGATTTTCTCTGTTGTTGGTGAAGAATTAGGGCTTGTCGGATGTGTTGCCGCACTTTTTCTTTTGACTCTTATAGTCATCAGAATTGCCAGAACAGGAAGTCTTGACAAAGTCGGCAATACAAAAGTTATGTGCTACGGAGTCGTCGCAATGATAGCCGGACAGGTTATTATAAATATCGGTATGTGTTTAGAGCTTTTACCCGTAATCGGTATTACATTACCTTTTTTCTCAGCGGGCGGTTCTTCAAACCTTTGCTTATATCTTGCAATTGGATTGATTATGAGCTTTTATCGGTATAATCAGCAACGCGATATTATTGACATCGGATTTGCTAATATTGATAATCCGTTTAGGGATAATTAAAAAAGAAGCAGCATTTATAAAAAGACAGGACCTGTCAAATTTCAAACAGGTTCTGTCTTTTCTTATATAAATAATTTCTTTTATTTATTAAGCATTAAACTTTACTTACGTCTCAATTGCTTCATCTTCATCCTTAACAAAGAAAATGCAGTTTCCTTTATTACTCTCGTAAATAAAATCCTTTAACGGCTCACTCGTATATTTTGAATAATCTCCGTATATTGCAAATTTAATGTGATAATTTACAAATTTCTGCAAAATTTCTCCTGCCAAGCCATTGCTTAATATAAAAAAGTCCTCCGTAATCGCTTCTTTGTTCATGGCAATTTTATCACATAATGTTTCATATGTTACGTTCATAATCAGGTCCATTGCAGACTGAACATCACAAATTTCAGTATCTTTACTGTTAACTACAGCTATTTTATCAATAACTCTTAAATCCATATTCTTCATCTTTCAAATTTTACATACCAAATATGAAATTACACTACTCTCAAACTGTAATCTACGGCACATTCGGAAACAGCAAGTTTTACTACCTTATGAAATTACACTACTCTCAAACAGTAATAACTAATGGTTGATGTATATAATACTTTTACTACCTTATGAAATTACACTACTCTCAAACCGTGTCCGTGATGTTGGTTGTTATGTATCACTTTTACTACCTTATGAAATTACACTACTCTCAAACTATCAGCACAGGTAAGGGTCAAAAACTTTGCTTTTACTACCTTATGAAATTACACTACTCTCAAACATTCACGCTCATTTAGTAGTATTCAATGATCTTTTACTACCTTATGAAATTACACTACTCTCAAACTATTGTACCTTCGTTACCCTCTTTTTCTCCCTTTTACTACCTTATGAAATTACACTACTCTCAAACACAGTATGTTCACGCTTGAAATCGCAACGACTTTTACTACCTTATGAAATTACACTACTCTCAAACCTCAAATGAAAGCAAACAACGGACACTACAAACCATTGGGTATTTCATAAGATATTAATTGTACCACAATTTAATCGCTAAATATAAAAATTGAAGGTGTGCCATAGGAGCAGCACTCAATGTTTGTGGTACAATATTTCGCAAAGCTATTATACACTAAAAATGTAAACTAATCAACAATTTCACATAAATCTTCATCCACTATAATCGTTTTTTCATATTGAAATGTTTCAAAGTATTTTTGATTTTCTATTAGAAGAACAGTTATATTTTTATAAATCAGTTCTTTATAAAACTGTTCAAGTTCAAGTCCACTAAAATAGTTGTGAATATTTGTTAAAATAAAGCATTTAACTGTTGAGTATTTTTTTACAACAGTAATGTAATCAATCAATTTTTCAAGCAAGTCGCCGTCAACAGATGGTTTAAAATTTTGCATCTTTAATATATCCGTTATATCAATTTCATCCTTAAAGCTAAAATCAAATTCAT
>CANARN010000054.1 GCA_947364045.1 uncultured Clostridia bacterium | reverse complement strand
GAAGCGTTGTAATACCCTCTGCGCCGTATTCGGAAAGACAGAGCTTAACTTGCGGATTTATTTTATGAAATTTATCAAGCCAAACGCCTATTTGGTCGGCAGTCTGAACATACCAGCCGAAATACTGATTGTAGCCGAGAATATCCGTAATATAATTAAGCTTTGAGGTTGCAGAGCAAAACGTAAGCTGCGCGCATGTTGTGGGACGGGTTTCGTCGAGATATTTCGCTATACAGTTAAGCTCTTTAATTCCGTTATATAAAGACGCAGACGGAGAGGCAATCGAAATTTCATTTTCAACGCCCCAGCAGTAAATACACGGGTGGTTGTAATTCTGGCGGATAAGCTCTTCAAGCATAAGCCTTGCCTGAGGCTGTTTTTTCTTTGAATAATTTGAAATTACGGGGATTTCCGCCCAAACAAGAAGGCCTCTTCTGTCGCACTCTTCATAAAACTTTTCATCATGCTGGTAGTGCGCAAGGCGAATTGAATTTGCACCGACCTCACATATTAAATCAATGTCCTCTTTATGCTCTTTTACAGTGAGAGCATTGCCCATAAACTCCCTGTCCTGATGGCGTGACACACCCTTTAGCTTTAAATGCTTTCCGTTAAGGAAAAATCCTTTTTCGGAATCAAATTCAAATTCACGTAAGCCGAAAGTGTCTTTGACCTCATCAATTATCTCTTCACCCTTTTTAAGCCTTGCAGACAGAGTATAAAGATACGGGTTTTCAATACCGTTCCACAAAACGGGACTGTCAATATGAAGCTTTACCGCCTCAGCGTCCCCGCTGTAAATTCCTTTCGCAACGCTTACTCCGTCAGCGTCAAAAATTTCAAATTCCTTTGTAAGTCCGAAAGTACTTCCCTCTGTATAGCTTTTAATGTAAACATCGCCGTTTACCATTGGGGTAATATAAACGCCGTTTTTGCTTTTATCAAGCAATGAAAAATGCGTTTCCGGAAGAGAGCAGATAATATTAACATCACGGTAAAGTCCTCCGTAAAAAGTAAAATCTGCAACCTGCGGATAAAGAAGAGGGTCTGAAGAATTGTCAACAGTTATTAAAAGCTCGTTTTCGTCCTTTGTAAGGAACTTCGTTATATCAAATCTGAACATACCGTAACCGTTGATATGCTCGCCGACAAAAGTGCCGTTCACAAAAACCTCAGAGCGGGTGTTAGCGCCGTTAATTTCGAGAACCGTGCCGCCGTCATAACGCTGCACCGTTTTTTGATAAGAGCATTTTCCTCTGTAATAATTTCTGTCGCTTTGACCGTCAACCGCATTCCACGTATGCGGAAGATTTACATTTTCGCTTTTCCCTTCCTTAGTAAAAATCCAACCGCTGTTAATATTTATAACTTTTCTCATAGTATTTTTTCCTTTCTTTTTTCTTTTCTTAATTATTATAGTTTATTTTGCAGTAAAAAACAAGATAAAAAAATAAAACAGAATTTTTTTACGGTTTATCCGTAAGTTTGATTTATCTGCAATTTATTATACTCACATATTTAAAACAGACCGCCGTTTTTTAACGGTCGGAAAAAAGTCACAATACCGCTTCAATGTAAGCGTTGGGTATGTTCTTCTCCGCATATATTCCCTCGCCGAAAATTCTTGAACGCATTATAACCCTGTCCTCATAAACCGAAATAACATACCCCTGAGTCATTGTTTTGAAATCACCGTGATTTATAACTCCGACAGTGGGAACCGAAAGCGCCTTAAAATTACCGCAGTCCTCGTATGTATATTCGCTTGTGCAGTAATGGAGATGCCCCGTGACAAAAAATACGTTTTTTCTCACTGACAGCACATTTTTAAGCTTTTCCGACTCTCTGCCCACAGAACCCCGCCATTTACCTTTCCCGAGAAATGTTTTCGGCAGTCCGTTTGTACGTTTCAGCGTTTGGTGGTTAAATACGAAAACAGGTTTATCCTCAGGGGCTGAAAGTATGTCGTTTTTCAGCCTGTCAAGCTGATTTTTACTGATATATGCCGCCTCAAAGGTAGACATATCCGTACCCATCATTATAAATCGGCAGCCGTTTAAATCTCTTGTGTAATAATAGCTGTTTTTAAAGTCCGTATCTCCGTTTCCGAGCGACGCGACAAAATTTTGAAACCGTTTAAGCTGTTTTTTATGATTTCTCAGTCTTACATCGTGATTTCCGGGAACGGCATAAATATGTTTAACGCTGTCTTTTGTACACTCAAGAAGCTTTTTAACAAATCTGTATTCGCATTTTGCGCCGTATTCGGTAATATCTCCGCAAAGCACCAATGCGTCTAGGCTGTCTGCCTCCTTTAAATCCTCAACCGCTCTGAAAACGCGTGCTGAACGAAGAGGTGAAACAAAAGAAATCTGCGGGTCTCCCCAAACCGCAAAGGTTAAAAGAGCGTTTTCGTCCCTTTGCAGCGGCACCGCCTTTTCCCTGCCATTGACCTTGCTGTTTGAACTCGCCCGTTCAAAGTTTTTTTCCATTTGCCGATATAAAAAATTTGATATCCCCATACATTTTCCGCCTCTCATCAAATAAAATAAATATAACTGTTGATTTTCCCTGTACCTTATTTTATCACAAGCTGATTTATGAGTCAAATCTAATGAAATTCGTCTGTTTTTTATCTGAATTTTGTTGCTTTATCACCTGTTTAGTGTTATACTTATAAGTAATATCTGTATGTTCAGGTAAATTTTGTAAACAAACTGTGAATTAAGCGTTTTTAATATTGACTGTCGGTCATTTTGTGCTATAATTTACAGCAATGACGTTCAGTCAGTTTTAAAAAGTGAAAGGAGCTCGCGCTGATGAAAGGCTTGAGCGATGAAATAAAACGTGAAATATCCTATATTACGGCGTGGGTTGTAATTTTAAGCGCCGTTATGCAGGGTGTATTTCTGATACTGCATTTTTTCGGTATTGTGAAATGGGATTACACCGCCCCGCTCGGAAATTTGCTCGGCGCTGTCTTTTCGGTTCTCAACTTTGTGTTTTTGGGGTTTACTGTCGAAGCTGCCGTAAACAAAGAAGAAAAACAGGCGCAGGCGAGCATAAGAATTTCCAGAATACTTCGCAATCTGATGATAGGCGCAGTGGTAATTGCGGGAATTTATATTCCGATATTCAACGTGTGGACGGTTGCGCTGCCGTTCTTTTTCCCTAAAATAGGAATAATTATCCGTTCAAAAATTATGAATAAAAAAAGCAACAGCTAAAGAGGTGAAAAATATGGTGAACAGCCGCCGTTTCAAAATAATAGACGCTCTTTTGATTTTGATGATGGCATTACCTATGGTATTCGCGATTATTCTTAAAATTCTTACAAATCCCGAGTCCGAAGGCATTGCAATTTCGGGAGCACTTATCTATTTTACAATACCTATGCCGAAATGGGACCTGCCCATAACCGAATCGCAGGTAAACTCATGGCTTGTAATGATTTCAATTTTTGGACTGTGCCTTTATTTAACACACGGGCTTTCCCCGAAAGCGCAGACAAAACGCCAACTGCTTGCCGAATACATTGTAACAAAAACAGATTCTCTTGTGCATGAAAATATGGGTGAATTTTTCAGCGCATTTTCACCGTTTATCTGCTCAATTCTTGCGCTGTCCGCATTTTCGTCGCTCTCTTCTCTTTTTGGAATTTTTCCGCCGACCTCAGACCTTAACGTCATTGCCGGCTGGGCAATTCTCGTTTTCCTGTTAATCACCTATTACAAGCTGAAATGCGGCTTCGGCTATTACATTAAGAGCTTCACAGAGCCGATTGCTCTTTTGACTCCCTTTAACATTATCGGCGAAATTGCAACGCCTGTGTCAATGACCTTCCGTCATTACGGCAACATTGTTTCAGGCTCGGTTATTTCGACGCTTATTGCGGCAGGACTTCGGATTCTCTCTTCTTGGATTTTCGGCTGGCTGCCGGGAGCTATCGGCGAATTCCCGTTCCTGCGTATCGGTCTTCCGGCAATTTTGTCCGCTTATTTCGATGTATTCAGCGGATGCTTGCAGGCATTTATCTTCTCAATTCTTACAATGATAAATATTTCGGGCGCGTTTGATTTCAACATCTACACCGCACGAAAGAATAAAAAACTCAGCAAAAAACAAAAAGCAAATTAAAACATGGAGGTTTTTACAATGTTAGAACTCGCAATCGGTATTATTTTATGTGGATGCGCTATCGGCGCAGGTCTTGCTCTTATTGCAGGTATCGGCCCCGGTATCGGTGAAGGTAACGCAGTTGCCAAGGCGTGTGAGGCTATCGGCAGACAGCCTGAAAGCAAAGGCTCTGTTATGTCAACTCTTTTCATCGGCTGTGCGCTCGCAGAAACAACAGGTGTTTACGGTTTCGTTACGGGACTTCTTCTTATGTTCGTTGTTCCGAAGATGCTTGTTAATGTTCTTATTGCAGCGCTTAAAGCAAACGGCATTTTATAAGCCGACCGAACGCCTCATAAACGGGGCGTATCCTGATTGAATAGGAGTGAACCTTAAATGCAAACCTTGGAAATCATATCAGTAAACTTTTGGCAGATTTTGATTTCCCTTGCAAACCTGGTAATACTCTTCCTCTTAATGAAGAAGTTTCTTTATAAGCCTGTTCACAAGATGCTTGACGAACGGAAGAAGGCTATTGACAGTCAGTATAAAGAAGCAGACGACGCAAAACGCATTGCGGAGGAAGACCGCGACGAATGGGAGCAGAAAATGCAAACGGCAGAAACGGCTGCAAACAAGATTTTGCAAAATGCAACCGATAACGCTTCCAGACGTGGCGACGCTATTATTGCCGAGGCAAAAGACAAGGCAGACGGAATTGTGCGCAGTGCCGAAAACGAGGCTGAGCTTCAACGCATTAAAGCCGCTGACGATATTAAGAACGATATTGTCGACCTTTCCGCTGTTCTTACCGAAAAGCTGCTCTCCCGTGAAATAAATACAGAGGATCACAAAGCCTTTATTGACTCGTTTATTGAAGATATAGGTGATAATAATGAGTGATATTTGTAAAGAATACGGCGAAGCGCTTTTCACATTGGGGCTTGAGGGAAATTCGCTTGACAAAATCAACAGCGACCTTGTTCTTTTGGAACAGGTATTTGCCGAAGCACCCGAATATACTGAATTTTTGCAAAGCCCGAGTATTCCGAAGGCAGAAAGACTCAAGGCGTTGAATACAGCTTTCGCTGACAGCATTTCGGAATATACCCTTTCCTTTTTGTCAATTCTGTGTGAAAAAGGGCGAACGGTATTATTCGGTGAATGCGCTGTGGAATTCAGAAAGCTTTATGAAGAAAGCAAAAATGTTTCTCTTGCAAGGGTTTACAGCGCTGTTCCTTTAAGCGATGAGCAAAAGGCTGCGCTAAAAAACAATTTGGAAAGCAGCAGCGGGCATTCCGTTAAAATGGAATGCTTTATTGACAAAACACTTCTCGGCGGCGTGCTTATAGATATGGACGGCAAGCAAATTGACGGCACGCTTAAGCGCCGCTTACAGAAACTTAAGGAAGTGATGAACAAATGAGTCAGAAAACTGACGAAATCAGCAGTATCTTAAAAGAACAAATAAAGAATTATAAATCCCGTATTGAAATGACCGAAACGGGTACGGTAATACTTGTAGGCGACGGCATTGCGAGAGTTTACGGTCTTCGAGGCTGTATGGCAAACGAGCTTTTGGAATTTGACGACGGAAGCTTCGGTATGGCTCAAAATCTTGAGGAAAACAGCGTTTCTGTTGCAGTGCTTTCAAACCGAAACAATATCCGTGAAGGCTCTTCGGTTCGCAGAACGGGTAAGGTTTTGTCCGTTCCCGTAGGCGAAGGCTTCCTCGGCAGAGTTGTTGACGCACTCGGAAACCCGATTGACGGAAAGGGTCCGATAGAGAGCGCAGGAACACGTCCTATTGAGTCTGAAGCGCCGGGAATTATTGAAAGAAAGAGCGTCAGCGTTCCTCTTCAAACGGGAATTAAAGCGATTGACAGTATGATTCCCATAGGCCGCGGTCAGCGTGAGCTTATTATCGGCGACAGACAGACAGGTAAAACCGAAATTGTCATTGACACTATAATAAATCAGAAAAACACCGGTGTTATTTGCATATATGTAGCTATCGGTCAAAAAAGCACGTCAGTAGTCCAGTTCGCTCAGGAGCTGACACGCGCAGGAGCAATGGATTACACAATTATCGTTTCGGCTTCAGCGTCGGAAAGCGCTCCGCTTCAGTACGTTGCCCCCTATTCCGGCTGCGCAATGGCTGAATATTTCAGAGAACAGGGTAAAGACGTTCTGATTATTTATGACGACCTTTCAAAGCACGCAGTAGCATACCGCGCACTGTCTTTGCTTATCCGCCGTCCCCCCGGACGTGAGGCTTACCCCGGCGACGTTTTCTATCTTCATTCAAGATTGCTTGAAAGAGCGGCTTGCGTTGCAGATGAATACGGCGGCGGCTCAATTACCGCTCTGCCGATTATCGAAACGCAGGCGGGCGACGTTTCAGCTTATATTCCGACAAATGTAATTTCAATTACCGACGGTCAGATATTCCTTGAAACAGAGCTTTTCCATTCGGGAATTATGCCCGCAATAAACCCCGGTATTTCCGTAAGCCGTGTAGGTGGCGCGGCACAGCTTAAGGCTATGAAAAAGGTATCGGGCGAATTAAAGCTCCTTTACTCACAGTACAGAGAATTGCAGGCGTTCTCGCAGTTTGGCTCAGACCTTGACGCAGACACAAAGGCAAGACTGGCTCTCGGCGAGCGAATTGTTGAGGTTTTGAAACAGAACAGAAATTCACCCGTCAGAGCAGGCTGTCAGGTTGCAATTGTTTATGCTGTAATTAACGGTTATTTAGACTCTGTGGCAGTTAAAGATGTTCACCGATATGAGCAGGATTTGTTTACTATGCTTCAGAATAAATACAGCGATTTGCTTGACCGCTTTGAAGCGGGATATTACGACGATTCAGACGTTGAGACTCTTAAAAAGGCTCTCAGCGAAATGCAGAGGTGATAGAGCGTGGGAGCAGACATTAAAGCATTGCGTTCACGCATAAAAAGCGTTGACTCCACCCTGCATTTAACAAAGGCAATGGGGCTTGTGGCGTCCTCAAAAATCCGTAAGGCTAACAGCGCTATGATGAAAAGCCGTGACTATGCCTCAGCAGTGCAAAATACCGTTGAGGTATTAAGTCTCAGTTCCGACTGCGCCAAAAGTCCTTATATGAGAGAAAATGACGGCACCCGTACCAAAATCATCGTTATTGCGGGTGACAGAGGGCTTGCAGGCGGATACAATGCAAATGTTTTCCGTCTGGTTAAGGAGTACTCTGACGCAGAGTTTATTCCTATCGGCAAGCGAGCCTGTGAATACTTCGGCGCTGAATCTAACTCCTCCGAAAGCTTTTCTTACAGTGACGCTAAAGCTCTTTGCTATGCACTTTGCAGGGATTTTTGCGAGGATAAATTTGACCGACTGGGAATTATCAGCACAAAATACGTTTCCATGATGACGCAGGAAGCGCAGATTTCCTGGATTCTGCCCATAAAAAAAGCAGACACGCAAACAAAGGTCGGAGTTATTTTTGAGCCTGATGAAATGACGGTTTTGAATACTGCCGTCCCAGAATACGTTGCAGGAATACTCATAGCTTCACTTCGTGAGAGCTTTGCAAGTGAGGTTGCCGCAAGACGTATGGCAATGGACTCGGCAGGCAAGAACGCTCAGCAGATGATAGACAGTTTGCTTCTTGAATATAACCGCGCGCGTCAGGGCGCAATTACTCAGGAAATTACAGAAATCGTTGCCGGCAGCGGCACGTAAAAGGAGTGAAATCCATGTCAGAAATTACACAAGGCACCGTTTCGCAGGTTATGGGACCTGTTGTCGACGTACGCTTCGATGAAGGCGGTTTGCCCGCAATATATAACGCTCTTACAATGCCCATAGGCGAGCGTACTCTTACCGTTGAGGTTGCGCAGCACATCGGTGACAATACCGCTCGATGCATTGCAATGGCATCTACCGACGGACTTAAAAGAGGTACTCTCGTTACTGACACCGGCAAAGCAATCAGCGTTCCCGTAGGACGTGAAACCCTCGGCAGAATTTTTAATGTTTTGGGAGATGCGGTTGACAACAAGCCGAATCCCGAAACAGCTGAGCGTTGGAACATTCACCGCCCTGCCCCCTCTTTTAATGAGCTTTCAACCTCGACCGAAATACTTGAAACAGGTATTAAGGTTATTGACCTTATCTGCCCCTATTCAAAGGGCGGTAAAATCGGTCTTTTCGGCGGCGCAGGAGTCGGTAAAACCGTTCTTATTATGGAGCTTATCAATAACGTAGCGAAGGAGCATGGAGGTCTTTCGGTATTTACCGGTGTCGGAGAAAGAACCCGTGAAGGCAATGACCTTTACAACGAAATGACCGAATCAGGCGTTCTCAGCAATACAGCCCTTGTTTACGGGCAGATGAACGAGCCGCCGGGAGCGAGAATGAGAGTTGCGCTCTCAGGTCTTACCGTTGCGGAATATTTCCGTGACGAAGAAAATCAGGACGTTCTTTTGTTTATTGATAATATTTTCCGTTTCACACAGGCAGGCTCTGAGGTTTCGGCGCTTTTGGGCAGAATGCCCTCAGCTGTTGGTTATCAGCCTACGCTTGCAAACGAAATGGGCGCATTGCAGGAAAGAATTACATCTACAAAGAAAGGGTCTATCACATCAATCCAGGCAGTTTATGTTCCTGCTGATGACCTTACAGACCCTGCCCCTGCAACCACATTTGCCCACCTTGACGCTACAACGGTTCTTGCCCGAAGCATTGCGTCACAGGGTATTTACCCTGCCGTTGACCCATTGGAGTCCACCAGCCGTATTCTCTCTCCCGATATTTTAGGCGAGGAGCATTACGCTGTTGCAAAAGAGGTTCAGCGTATTCTACAGCGTTACAACGAGCTTATGGATATTATCGCAATTATGGGTATGGATGAGCTTTCCGATGAGGACAAAGCGCTTGTTCAAAGAGCAAGAAAAATTCAGCGTTTCCTCTCTCAGCCGTTCCATGTTTCAGAGAAATTTACGGGTATTGAGGGAACTTACGTTCCTCTTAAAGAAACAATCCGCGGATTTAAAGAGATTATTGAGGGCAAGCATGACGATTTACCTGAATCCGCATTCCTGTTCGTCGGCACAATTGACGAAGCCGTTGAAAAAGCGAAGAGGACAAAATAATGAACACATTTTTACTTGTTATTGCATCTCCCGACGGCAACAGCTTTGAAGGCGAAGCAACAGGACTTTACCTTAGAGGGAGCGAGGGCGACCTTGCAGTTCTGGCGCGTCACATTCCATTCATAACATCGGTTCTGCCCTGCGACTGTAAAATTACACTGCCTGACGAAACAGAAAAAATCGGCCATACAGACGGCGGTATTCTAACCGTTGCAGAGGATAAGGTAACGCTTCTTTCAGGCTCTTTCACTTGGAATGAATAAATTAAGCTTATATATAAAACACAGCTCCTTCTTTATGGAAGGAGCTGTGTTTTATTATTTGGCAACAAATTTATTACTTTGACTTGATTTGTTCTTTGATAATATGGAAAATTGCGCGGGAGCCGAGAGTTATATATTTTCCAATATTTCCCGAAAGTCCCGAGGCTATCGGATTTTTCAGCTTTTTCTCATCAACGCTCTGGGCTTCCGCTTTATGAGGCACAGCATTGTCAAGATAATATTCGCCGAGAACTGCATCTTCGGGGCAGGATACCACTGCGCCGTCGGCAAATGAAATTATATCCCTGAGCGTTTTGCCTGTCGGCTCTTTACCTTCAAATCCGAAAAGAGCAAGCACTCCGCGTTCGTGGGCGCCGTTGTAAGCAGGGGCAATTGACTTGCCCTGAGGTGTAACGTAAACGTATGTGTCAAGTATTTCTCCCTTTGCCCTGCTCCAGTGATGGCGTTGTTTGCCGTAATAAGTGCCAAACGGATTCATTTGCACCTTGCCGTTCTCACACAAACGCATCGGGCAATGTGCCATTGAGCCTAAGACACTGCGCGCATTTGCAACCGCAAGACCCGTTTCTCCGTCGGAAAGTGCTGCAAGACCTGCTGACAGATGATTGTTGAATGAATCAAGCTTTTTGTTTTGAGGGTCACATTCGGGGAAG
>CANARN010000053.1 GCA_947364045.1 uncultured Clostridia bacterium | reverse complement strand
TCGTTCTTCTTTTATTTTTTCTAAACTTGGTCTCACATCATTGACAAATGTACAATTAAAAAATTTTTTTAAGATTTTCTGATAAAATAATAACCTCTTTATCTGACGCACTTATATATCAGCGGCTTATTTTCAGGTTTAACGGAAGATAAACAAACAGCCGAGCGGTACATTTTTTCGGCTTCTTCAAAAGACAGTTTGTTATTTGTAAAAAGAGTTGCCATTTTTTCGCCCTTATCGGTTTTATCTCCGGTTTTTTTATAAATCATAATACCTGCCGAAAAATCAATTGAGTCCTCTTTAAATTCTCTGCCTGCGCCGAGAATTACACTTGTAAGCCCGATTTTTTCAGTATCCATTGAAGAAATATAACCGTCGCCGTCTGCTAAAACATCAAACTCATATTCGGCTTTTGGAAAATTATCCGTATTTTCTATAAAAGAAACATCACCGCCCTGCGCAGAAATCCATTCTTTCATTTTTTCAAATGCTTTCCCGCTGTCAAGAGCATCATTTACTTTTTCAAGTGCCTCTCTGTGTGAAAGTGAAAAGACAAGCGATATAAGTTCCGCCGACAAAGCAACGCAAACCTCTCTTAAATCGTTTTTAACTTCGCCCTTGAGCACCTTTACTGCCTCAATAACCTCAAGAGAATTGCCGACAGCAGAGCCTAACGGCATATCCATATCGGTAA
The DNA here is from genome assembly GCA_947364045.1 of uncultured Clostridia bacterium. Taxonomy (GTDB): domain Bacteria; phylum Bacillota; class Clostridia; order Oscillospirales; family Acutalibacteraceae; genus Fimenecus. Next base: position 9,905 of record CANARN010000053.1, on the reverse strand, counting down.
TAAGCGCAGCTGTGTTTCTGCCGCAGCCCTTGCCGATTTTAACCATTTCATTTGCAAGTATTTCAGCGTCATCAATCGTTTTCATAAATGCGCCGCTTCCGCATTTAACATCAAGTACAATATTGTGCGAGCCTGCTGCGATTTTTTTACTCATAATGCTTGATACAATTAGCGGAATACTGTCAACAGTTGCGGTAACGTCGCGCAGAGCATAAAGCTTTTTGTCGGCAGGAGTTAAATTGCCGCTTTGACCGATAACAGCCATACCCACCTTTTCGACCTGCGATATAAACTCATCTCCCGAAAGCGTAGTTTTATACCCCGGAATTGATTCAAGCTTATCAACCGTTCCGCCGGTGTGTCCAAGACCTCTGCCAGACATTTTGGTTATCTTGCAGCCGAGTGAAGCAACAATCGGGGCAACAACAAGGCTTGTTTTGTCGCCGACTCCGCCGGTTGAATGCTTATCAGCAGAAAGAGCGCCGAACATTGACAAATCGACAGTATCGCCCGAATTCGCCATAGCTTCGGTTAAAATTACCGTTTCTTTTTCCGTCATACCGTTAAAATAAACAGCCATACAAAGCGCGGACGCCTGATAATCAGGGATTGACCCGTCAGTATATCCCTTTATAAAAAATTCTATTTCTTCTTTGCTGAGTTCCTTACCGTTTCTTTTATTCTCAATAATATCGTACATTCTCATAACTTTACACCTTATTTAAATGATCCGGGTTAAATGAATACGGTAAAATTTCTGAAAGTTTATATTCCGTAAAGCTGTTTTCACCTTTAACCACTAAAACTTCAAAATCCGCACTGCAAAACTCTGACATAACCTGACGGCAAACTCCGCACGGCGGGAACTCACCGGCTATCTCACCGTTTTTACCGCCTGCAACGGCAATTTTCAAAAAATCGCGTTCGCCATCACTGACAGCCTTGAAAACAGCTGTACGTTCAGCACAAACTGTCGGCGAATAAGAAGCGTTTTCAATATTACAGCCTGTATACACTTTTCCCGATTTTGTAAGAAGCGCCGCGCCAACTTTATACCCTGAATACGGCGCATACGCATTTTTAATTGCATCAACGGCAGCAGAACACAGCTCTTTATTTGTCATAAAATCACCTTACCTTAATATTTCCTTTAAGCTTCCTTTGGCGGTACATTCAAAAGGCACATTCAAATATTCCGTTATAAAAGCCGCAATTTCAGAAAAGCCTTCAAGTGTCCCAACGTTATGCGGCTTAATGTTTTCTCCGTATATAATAAGAGGCACATATTCTCTTGAATGGTCTGTACTGTCATCACCGGGGTCACACCCATGGTCAGCAGTAATCATAAGAATGTCATCTTTCTTCATATTTTCGATAAATGAAGGAAGCCATCTGTCAAATTTCGAAAAGGCTTTTGCGTAACCGTCAATATCCTGTCTGTGTCCGTAAAGCATATCAAAATCAACCAAATTTACAAAGCAAAGCCCTTCGAAATCCTTATTTAAAGCGTCAAGCGCTGTTGCCATTCCCTCGGTATTTGAATGGGTAAAGGTATGCTCCGTTATGCCCTGACCTGCAAATATATCAAAGATTTTTCCAACAGCATATACGGTTTTACCGTTTTCGCTTATTGCGTCAAGCATTGTTTTCCTCGGCGGATTCAGTGAAAAATCATGTCTGTCAGCGGTTCGTTTAAACTCGCCGTTTATTGTAGTAAACGGTCTTGCTATAACTCTTCCTACAGCATTTTCTCCGCAAAGAAGCTTTCTTGCGATTCGGCAATACTCATAGAGCGTTTCAATAGGAATTATGTCCTCATGTGCGGCAATCTGAAACACACTGTCAGCAGAGGTATATACGATTAAATCGCCTGTTTTTATATGCTCTTCGCCGAAATCCTTGATAACCTCCGTACCTGAATAAGGCTTGTTGCAAAGAACTCCTCTGCCTGTCTGCCTTGAAAATTCATCGATAACCTCTTTCGGAAATCCTTCAGTAAATGTGGGCATTGCCCTTTCGGAAACTATGCCCGCTATCTCCCAGTGACCGATGGTTGTATCCTTACCCATTGATTTTTCAGCAAGTCTGCCTACCGCCGCAAGGGGATTTGCCACTTTCGGCAAATAATCGCAGGTATCAATGTTACCTATACCCATTTTGACTGTGTTTTCACAGCTGAAAAATTCAGATTCAGATATTCTCTTTAAGGTATTGCAGTCTTTATCCCCGAAATCACTCGCATCGGGCATTTCACCTATTCCGCAGGAGTCAAGAACAATTAAAAAAACTCGCTTTGACATAAAATCACTTGCCTTGTGTTATAAAATATTATTCGTTTCCATTCTTAACTATTTTAACAATTCTGCTCGTTCCAAGTCTTGAAGCGCCTAAATTTATGAAATTTTCAGCATCTTCAATGGAAGAAATGCCCCCAGCCGCCTTGATTTTAACAGAGGCATCAACATTTTCAGCAAACAGCTTTATATCGTGTGCGGTTGCACCGCCCGTGGAAAATCCTGTTGAGGTTTTAATAAAATCAGCTCCTGACTGTGATACAATTTCGCACATTCTAATTTTCTCTTCGTCTGTCAAAAGGCAGGTTTCAATTATTACTTTTAATATTTTACCGTTGCAGGCTTTTTTTATTTCTCTGATTTCATTTAAAATCAAGTCGTATTTTTTGTCCTTAAGCCAGCCGATGTTTATTACCATATCAATTTCGTCTGCACCGTTTTTTACTGCATCCTCTGCTTCAAAGCATTTACACGCAGTAGTCGAATAGCCGTTCGGAAAGCCGATTACAGTGCAAATCGCAAGTTTTTCGCCGACATATTCCTTTGCCTGCTTTACATACGAAGCGGGAATGCAGACAGACGCTGTTTTGTATTTCATTCCGTCATCGCAAATAGCTTTTATTTCTTCCCATGTCGCGCTCTGACTTAAAAGTGTATGGTCGCATTTTGATAGAATTTCATTTATATCCATATCCGTCACCTTATATCTGTATTTTTAAATTCTTATGTTATATTTTAACATAAAATATATGAATTTAAAAGCAAAAAAGAAAAGCGGTACGCAGAAATTTGCATACCGCTGTTGTAGAATTTCTACAAATTATTCAATAATCGATGTGCCGTTCATTTCCTCAGGCTGCGCAACACCCATAATTTTGAGCATTGTGGGCGCAATGTCACAAAGCTTGCCGCCCTCACGCAGAGTGCAGGGGTAATCGGCAACAATGAACGGAACGGGGTTTGTTGTATGAGCAGTAAACGGCGAACCGTCAACTTCATACATTTTGTCGGCATTGCCGTGGTCGGCAGTAATCAAAAGAGCCCCGCCCATTTCGTGAACAGCATCGTAAAGGGTGCCTACACACGTGTCAACAGCCTCAACAGCCTTAACTGCGGCTTCAAACACACCTGTGTGTCCAACCATATCACAATTCGCGAAATTCAGAATAATAACATCATATTTTCCGCTTCGTACAGCTTCATTTACCTTTTCGGATACTTCGTAAGCGCTCATTTCGGGCTTTAAATCGTAAGTAGAAACTTTAGGAGAATTAACAAGAATTCTGTCCTCGCCCTCATACTGAGCCTCAACGCCGCCGTTAAAGAAGAATGTTACGTGTGCATATTTTTCTGTTTCGGCAATTCTGAGCTGCTTAAGACCTAAAGAGGAAAGATATTCACCCATTGTGTTTTTTAGTGACTGCGGTTTAAATGCAACAGACACATTCGGCATTGTCGCATCGTACTGAGTCATACAAACGTATGTTACGGGGAAATATTCTCTCTGGAAGCCGTTAAAATCAGGATCGACAAAGGTTCTTGTAATTTCTCTTGCTCTGTCAGGACGGAAATTGAAGAAGACAACGCTGTCATTCTCACTGATTCTTCCTTCATTTTCAAGACAAACGGTCGGTTCAATAAACTCGTCGGTAATATTCTTTCCGTCCGCGTCTACCTTTGCATAGCTTTCTTCAATAGCTTTTACGGGGTTATTTGTCTGGATACCTTCACCTTTGACAAACGCGTTATATGCTCTTGAAACACGCTCCCAACGATTATCACGGTCCATAGCGTAAAATCTGCCTACAACAGTTGCAACCTTACCGACACCGATTTCATTAAGCTTTTGGATAGCTTCTGCAACAAAATCCTTACCGCTTGTGGGAGGAACATCTCTGCCGTCCATAATGCAGTGAAGATAAACCTTTTGAAGTCCCATTTTTTTAGCAAGCTCAACAATAGCCCAAACATGACTGTTATGACTGTGAACGCCGCCGTCGCTCATAAGTCCCATAAGATGAAGTGATGTGCCGTTGTCAATTGCTGACTGAACAGCATTCTTAAGAGCCTCATTCTCAAAGAAATCACCGTCTTCAATTGACTTTGTAATTCTCGTAAGCTCCTGATAAACAATACGCCCTGCACCTATATTTGTGTGACCTACCTCACTGTTTCCCATCTGACCGTCGGGAAGACCGACATCCATACCCGAAGCGCCGATATAAGTCATCGGAAACTCTGTCATAAGTCTGTCAAGATTGGGAGTTTCAGCAGAGGCAATTGCATTGCCGTAATCGGAAGGATTCTTACCGAATCCATCCATAATACATAAAACTACAGGTTTTTTCATAATTCGTTTTTCACCTTGAAATAATTATTTTGAAGCTGCTTTTACAATGATTGAGAAATCCTCAGCCTTAAGCGAAGCGCCGCCGATAAGACCGCCGTCAACATTTACCTTAGAAAGAAGCTCATCGGCATTTTTAGCGTTCATTGAACCGCCGTACTGAACAGTAACGGTTTCTGCAACGTCTGTGCCGTAGCTTTCAGCAATAGCGGCGCGTACAAAGCCGTTGCCCTCGTCTGCCTGATCGGCAGTAGCAGTAACGCCTGTACCGATTGCCCAAACAGGCTCATAAGCGATGATAACATTTTTAAGCTGCTCAGCAGTTACGTTTGTAAGAGCCATTTTCGTCTGATATTTAAGAAGAGTTTCAGTGTATCCAAGCTCTCTCTGCTCTAAAGTTTCGCCAACGCAAACAATAGCCTTAAAGCCCGCATTTACAGCGGCAAGTGTGCGAAGGTTAACTGTCTGGTCTGTTTCGCCGAAATACTGCCTTCTTTCACTGTGACCGATAACAACATATTCGACGCCAGCTTCCTTAAGCATATCAGCAGAAATTTCGCCTGTGTATGCTCCCGAAGCCTTAAAATGAATATTTTCAGCGCCGATTTTTATGTTCGAACCTTTTGCTGCCTCAACAGCTGCGGGGATGTCAATAAACGGAACGCAAAGTACAACATCACAATCAGCATCTGCTACAAGAGGCTTCATTTCCTCAATAAGAGCCTTTGTTTCTGACGGTGTTTTGTTCATTTTCCAGTTACCTGCAATAACTGCTCTACGAAGTTCTTTTTTCATAAGTATTTACTCCTCTTTACAAGCTTACAGGTGAGTACAAATACCCACCTGTAATATTTTTAAATTATTTATCGTTAAGTGCCGCTATACCGGGAAGTTCTTTACCCTCAAGGTATTCAAGAGATGCGCCGCCGCCTGTTGAAATGTGCGACATCTTGTCGGCAAAGCCAAGCTTTTGAATAGCCGCAGCAGAGTCACCTCCGCCGATGATTGAAATTGCATCGCTGTCTGCAATAGCTGTGGCAACTGCAATTGTACCCGATGCAAAATTCTCCCACTCTGAAACGCCCATAGGTCCGTTCCAAATTACCGTGCCTGCGTCTTTAACTGCGTCTGCAAAAATCTTCTGTGTTTCAGGACCGATGTCAAGACCCATCCAACCGTCAGGAATTTCGTCGGAATTAACTACAATTGCTTCAGTGTCGGGAGCATATTCTTTACCAACCTTGTTGTCAACAGGTATAAGGAATTTAACGCCTTTAGCCTCTGCTTTTTCCATCATTTCTTTTGCAAGCTCAACCTTGTCAGCCTCAAGAAGAGAATTACCAATCTGGTGGCCTAAGGATTTCATAAAGGTGTACGCCATACCGCCGCCTACGATAAGAGTATCGCATTTATCGATAAGGTTCGTAATAACGCCGATTTTGTCAGACACCTTTGCGCCGCCGAGAATAGCAACAAGAGGTCTTTTCGGATTTTCAAGAGCGCCGCCGATAAACTGAATTTCCTTCTGAATAAGGTAACCGCAAGCAGCAGGAAGATAATCTGCTACGCCTGTTGTTGACGAGTGAGCTCTGTGAGCTGAACCGAAAGCATCGTTAACATAAAGCTCTGCAAGATCAGCAAATTTCTTTGAAAGCTCAGGGTCGTTCTTGGTTTCACCCGGCTCAAAGCGTACGTTTTCAAGAAGAAGAACCTCGCCGTCTTTAAGGTCGGCCGCAAGTGCCTGCGCGCTTTCGCCGACAACATCCTCTGCCATTTTAACATTCTGACCGAGAAGCTCTGAAAGTCTTGCGGCAACAGGCTTCATTGAAAATTCAGGATTAACCTGTCCCTTCGGTCTGCCGAGATGTGAGCAAAGAATAACCTTTGCTCCGTTATCAATAAGATACTTAATTGTAGGTAATGATGCAACAATTCTCTTATCGCTTGTAATTACGCCGTTTTCCATTTTTACGTTGAAGTCACAGCGAACAAGAACCTTCTTGCCCTTTACGTCAAAATCTTCAACAGTCATTTTATTCAATGCACTGCTCATTGGATATCATCCTTTCAAAATAATTTCTTTGATATTTTATACTACTTATACGCTTTTTTCAAGAGTATTAGCAAAATTTGTTAAAAGTTTATCGTTTTTCACTATTATAGATTTCCAAAATAGATTTGCTTTTATCAATTATCATATTTTTAAGTTCGTTCGGGCTTCTGACTGTAATAAAATCACCGTATTGCATAATTTTTGAAGCCAGACCCGGAGTAACAGCTAAATTTATCCGTGCCGAAAAAGAATTGTTGTCATACGGGAATATTTTTGTTTTTTCACCGAATTCATCAAGAATTTCTTCAACAATTTCATTTTTGCAAATAAGCTCTACGGGCTTAATATCTCCTGCAAACATAGAAAGATGCTTATTACTGTAATCTGCCGCGTCAAATTTTACAGAGTAAGGAGAAACCTCCGAAAAGTGCCTTGCTCTGACGTCAGTCTGCTCGACACTTTTGATTCTGTCAATTCGCAGATGAATAAGATTGTCATACTTTTCGTAATTGCCTACTAAGTAATAATGGTCGTCTGACCAAATAAGGCAATAGGGATTTATCCGCATAATTTTTTCTTCATAATGCGGTTTAATGTCATCGGAAATTTTACGCCTTCTGTAAATAATATCAACCTGTCTTTTTGATATTATTGCATCGTGAAGCTCGTTTATTGTGTAAAAAAGACTTTCATTGCTTCTTTTGTTTCTGTTCTCAATATAAACCTGCTTTTCTATTTTAGAAAACTGATATTTACTTGCATATTTTCCCAATTTTTCCAAAAGCGCTTTTGATTTTTTTGCCGAAATAAAATCCGCAGATTGAACGGCGTCAATAAGCACTCTGATTTCAGGCAATTCAAACTCACGGGATGCCATAAAAAAGCCTTTTTTAGTACCAGCCTTGATAATGTCACAGCCGTAATCCGAAAGCGCCTCAATGCAATCGTAAACAGTCTTTCTCTCGCAGGAAACATTGTATTTGTTTTCCAATAAATCTATTATATCGGTTGAATTAAGCGGATGCTCTTCGTCGGAATACTCAGACAAAATGTCACGTATATACAAAATTCTTAATTTGGAATTTGCAGTCATATTATTTCACGAAATCCATTCTTTTATTTATTTCTTTAAGTACTTTTTCGTCTATCTTAATATGCTCGCGGTCATAAGTCATAATGCCGTTAAGTTCATTTTCAACATCGCTGACCTGAGTATAAACAGTAGCGCAAAGCCCCTTTTCAATAAGCGGAATGATCTGTTTTTCATGAAGTTTTTTATAAGCAGCGGTTAACGTATCCTTATTTTTGAATTTCAGATACAGTCCGAACGGTCTGTCATTTGACCATGTATGCCCCGACATAGTATTCTGATATCCGCCGTATTCGGAAATTACAAAAATGCGTTCGTCTTTCTTATTTATATGCTGCGGAATCGGCACAACATATTTATGCATACTGTTGCAGTCACCCGCTCCCTGATCGTACCAACCGCTCGCATGGTCAACGAGCCTTGTTTTGTCAAATTCTTTAACCGCATTAGCAATTTGAACCGAGTCAAACTGACCCCAGCCCTCGTTGAACGGCACCCACATACAAATAGACGTATGGTTATAGAGCTGATTTAACAGTTCATTAAGTTCCCGCTTGAAATCATCTCTCGCTTCTTTTTTCTCTCTTTTAAATATTTTATAATTGTTATCCTTAACAGGTATTCCCAAATTTGGAAGCACACCTGCATATAAGTCGCCTATGTAAGCTCCGCCGCTCATCATATCCTGCCAAACGAGCATGCCTAAACGGTCGCAGTGGTAATACCAACGGTCAAGCTCAAGCTTTATGTGTTTTCGGAGCATATTGAAGCCTAATTCTTTCATAGTTACAATATCATAAACCATAGCTTCATCGCTTGGAGGAGTAAGACCGCCGTCAGACCAATAGCCTTGGTCAAGAAGACCTCTCTGGAAATACGGCTCATTATTAAGCATAAAACGCTTTATTCCGTATTTGTCAGTTCCGACCGAGAATTTTCTCATACCGAAATAGCTGTAAACTGTATCGGTAACCTTTCCGTCAAGCAGCAATTCTAATTTTAATGTGTAAAGGAACGGAGCTTCAGGCGTCCAAAGATTTATACTGTCAAAATAAATTTTTCCGTCGAGTGAAATTGTTTCAGACGCAACTGTTTCTCCTGAATCGTCATCTGTAACGGTTACATTCAGCGAACAGTCATATTCGCCGGAAACAGTTGTTTTAACAGAAAGAGTTTTTTCGTCAATGTCAGGAGTCATACGAAGCTTTTTTATATGACAAGGCTCAACCGCTTCAATCCAAACAGGCTGCCAAATTCCCGACGTCGCTGTGTACCAAAAGCCCTTAGGCTCTAAAATCTGCTTACCTCTTTGCTGCCAGCCTGCATCTGTCGGGTCATATACACAAACAGTAAGCTCATTTTCACCGTCGACAAGTGTGTCGGTAATGTCAAATGAAAAAGCGCAGTAACCGCCCGAATGAGTACCGACGAGAGATTTATTTACATAAACCTTGCACTGCCAATCTACTGCCGCAAAATTGAGAATAGTATGTAAACCGCTGAATGAGTCAGGTAATGTAAATTTTCTTCTGTACCAAAGCCTTTTTGCCGGCAAAAGTGCCTTTTCAACGCCCGAAAGCATAGATTCAATTGCAAACGGAACAACAATTTCACCGTCAAAGGTGTCAGCCCATTCGCAAGATGCATCTTTAATTGCGTACTCATAGACGCCGTTGAGCGAAAGCCAGTTTTTTCGTTCCATTTGCGGACGCGGATATTCAGGCAACGGAGCATTTCTGTCTACCGAATCGGTCCAACGTGTTTTCATAAATCCCATAATAAATCCCTCCAAACAAATATATAAATATTTTATACCAAAAACTGTCATTTGTCTATTGAAAAAACATATTTTTTTTGTTATAATTCGTTTAGTGATTTTGTTCTTTCTTCTTTGGAGGTACTTTTATGGAAGAAATTAAATCCATTATGGAAAAGTTTGCAAATTCAGGATGGGATTTAATTGCTGTTCCTGCGCAAGAATATTTAGACGGCAAATCATCTGATATAACCAAGCTTTTATTTGCAGTAAAACAAGCAGACGAGCAGTGCGGCAGCTGCGGCTGTGAATTTGACCCGCTTTATAAAAAGGTTTTGGATTATTTTTCCGAAAATTCCGTTTGC
>CANARN010000052.1 GCA_947364045.1 uncultured Clostridia bacterium | reverse complement strand
GGATAGAAACCTCTCTTACAAATTCCATATCCGCTATATTCGCCTCGTCAATATATACACAGCCGTACTGACCGCCGAGAGCGTTTTTCCAACGTGCTTTATTGTCATAGCCGAGCACATATATTATTTTTTCGCCGTTCGGCGTTTTATATCTTAAGTGCGGAAGCGTTATTTCTGCCGCACCCGACGGCTTATATTCCGCAACGCCTTTAAAAATATCAACGATACCCAGTTCCGCATTGATTATATTCTTTTCAACAGTACCCAAAGTATTGCCCGACAGGACGTGAAATCTTTTAGCGCTTTCCGCAACTCTAAACATCCATTTTACAACGCCTACCGTTGTTTTGCCGGCAAAGGTTGTGCCTTCAAGTACATCAACCTTTGCATTCGATTGCAAAAAGTCAAGATATTTTTCGCTTAAAATCATTTTGCATCATTCCGAGCCTTTAACTGACTTAAAATTTCCGTCAGTTCTTTGTTTTCAGTGCCGATATTGCCCGAATGCTCAACCTTGTTCGTAAACATAGCAAGGTGCTTACCTATCATCTCTAAGGCGTTGAGCGCCCCTCTGCTGTCAAATGTGTATTCGCCTGTTTCAACGTATTTGCGCTCGTTATAATCCCACTCCAATACGGGCTTTACCTGCATACAGCGGTCATAAATTTCAAGCAATTTGAGTATTACGGATTCCTGCGTAACTGCTAATTTTTTGAGTCGTTCTTTTTGTATCGCGCGCACACGCGAGAGAATGTTAGCATTTGTTAGCATCCTTGAAGCGTGTGTTCTTGCATTTTTTTCGGAATACCCGGCACGGATTGCCGCCTGTGTTCCGTTGTAATCGACTATATATTCCTGACAGAACATTTCCTGCTGCGGTGTCAACTTTCCGCTGAGAGATTTTTCATCATTTCCGCTGACTTTTTTACTCATATTTTTCTCCCTTTACTAAAATTTCGATATAAAAGGTGTGCTAACCGCATTAAACGAATCAGCGCACCTGAAAAGTAATTTATTTTATTTCTCTGTATTTTATATTATACATCAGAAAATCGGGACATTCGGGACAACTTTTAATTTTTACTTGACAAATATCTATAAACTGACTTTTTCACGCTGTCTGACGTGTTCCCTCCGCCGATTTCATTGGCTATTTTCGTCCAGGAATAGCCTTTCAAAAAACGCATCAGGAATATAGACCGTAGCTGTGAATCGCAAATATCCGATATGTACGACATAGCATTAAGCTCCTCACGCTGTCTTTTGGCAATAAGTCGTTGCAGTTTATTCTGCTCGTCCACATAGCTGGCAATAATATCGGCAATTCTATCACCGTTACCTTTTTTGGACGGCATATCGCTGAGCATCTGTGTTGCGCTCTCCGTCTGCCTTTGCAGTTGAAATATTCTTTCCTGCAACTGCTTTATTTCTATCGGATATTTTCTTAAATTATTTAATTCCTGTAATGTCACGGTCTATGCTCCTTTCAATTCCGACATTTAACTTTCCGCTGAACTTTCCGCTGAGATTTATTTTTTCTGCAATTGATTGCAAAATCATAAATCAAAATATCCCTCATCACTTAAAAACAACTTATTTTCAGTATCGTCTTTTTTGATTGCTACGGAATTATCCGCAGTTACATTATTTTCAATCTCAGTTTCCGTCATTTGAAAACTCCTTTCAAATCTGAAAGACTTTTAAGCGCAAGATTACAAGATACCATTTCCTCTCTTTTTTTACGACGAAGCTCTTGTAAGAGTATCTGAGTTGCATATATGTAAAGTTCTTCATAATTCTTCCAGAACCCAGAATAATTATTTGAATTGAGTTCTGTCATTACATTGAGTCCTCCAAGATGAACTTGTAATGCTTTAACTCTTCCATCAATGTCGTACTTTGCTTCCATTGATATGTTTTGTAATTTAAGTAGATTTATAATTTCTTGTATGGTCATAGCTTTTACTCCTTAATTCACTTTTAAAAATCTGTTAATCAGAAATGAAGCTGATTTGTTTTCGTTCAAATCTTCAACCTCTTTTTTCTCATCTTCATCATTTAAAATCTCTAACGGCTCTTTCCGTTTTGTCTTCGTATTCTTTTAACCTCGCACGGAGTTCTGCGGCCTGTATTGCAACGACGTAAAGAATTGCGAACGGACAGTCGCACTCCATACAAGCACCATCCATAATTTCATCCGGCGTATGATTACAATAATTTTCCGCTGCGGTCTCTGCGACATACTCGCAAAGGTCGATGTCTTCCTCGCCATTTCCGTAGCGCAGAAATACACGCCCGTCTTTTGCGTAGGCATAATTTAGCAATATTTGAATATTGTTGGTCGGGTCGTCCGTTGTGAGCCTTTTTCCAGCTAAAATGTCATTTTTCATTATTCTTTGCCTTCTTTCGTTTTTTGTTTTTTAACTTCTGACTGCGTTTAGGTGTGTATTTTGCTCCGCCGATATTGTTCTTTAGAAATGGCGGGCGGAGTAGAAATTTGGAATAGTAATCAAACATCACTTTTACTCCTTTTTCTGTTCCAATCATCAAGAATGTCAGTGTATTCGTGATATTTATGCGGACGGATAGGGCGTTCAAAGGGATATGTGCTGAAATAGAGTAATAAGCATTCACCTATGTTTTTATAATTCTCTACAAACTCATAACCTATCAGCTCGCCGTTTCTAATCCGCTTTTTGATTTCGTTGTGATACGGGTACATCCGAACACTCCTCAAATATGAAATAGATTTAATTCAAAATTCATCCACAGCTTTTCTGTTCTGTGCAAGCCCATTTGAGCTATTGTGTCCTTCTCGGCCGTAGTCCATTCCGAAAGCTCCGAGTTATACAGCTTGTTATCGTATCCGCTGAGAATGATTTTCGATTTGCTCTTTTTAATTAAATTCAGCATTTGAATATGCTGTTTGTCCGTCATTTCAAAAGCGTACATATTCTTTTTTCGTAGGCTCTGAAGGTAAGGCGGGTCAAGATATATCAATGTATCTTCGCTGTTGTAACGCTCAATAAGAGTGAGTGCATCGGTATTTTCAATCTGCGCCTCCTTCAGCCGTTCACAGCATTTAACGATTATGTCCGGCAGGCAGTTCCACATTGTTGCGCAGCGAGGGCCGCCGTAGGTTTGAACATTACGCCAGCTGTTTTTACTGCTGTTGCTTGTCCCAAAAGACTGATGATACCTCACAAGCGTTCTTCGTGCCTGCTCAATAGGATTATCTGACGGCTCGTTACAACTGATAAACTCTTCTCTTGCAAACGGTGTAAGATTTATTGCACGTGCAAGCTCTTCCGGGTAATCCCTGCAGACACGGAACAGATTTACAATATTGCCATCTAAATCATTTATTGTTTCTATGTACGAAGGCTGTTTATTGAAGAAGCAAGCACCACTCCCGAAAAACGGTTCGCAGTAAACCTTATGTTCGGGAAAATGTGAAATTATCCAATCGGCAATTCTCCACTTGGCTCCAGGATATTTAAGTATTGCGTTCATATATTCTCCCCGATTTCTGTAATAACAACCTCTGTTCTGGGATTTTCTTTGTCGTAGCAGACTTTTGAGCCGTTCATTGAAGCTACTACCGAAAAATTATCATCCTTTATGCACTCGTATTTAACCATCACGTCAAGCAGCGCCTCCTGTAAATTCACAAGGTCGCATTTTCTGTGTGTTTTCATGTAGAACACTGCCTGAATGTTCACGGGATAGTCAATATGTAACCTTGGAATAAAATATCCTGCACTGTTTTCATACTCTTTGTACTGCTTACTCGGAGTTACAAAAGACTTTCCCGTTGCTTTGTTAAAATAAATCTGCTGAGAATTTTTCTTTGTAACAGGCGGCACGTTTATTGTGAATTTATTCATCTGCTTTCTTCCTCACATTCCCAATTCTCACAGCCCCTGTACGGCGGACACCAATTGTTTGTTAATTGACAGTGGCATTCAATCCATTCGTGCCCCGTTTCCCTAATGTCCTGATATTTGCAGTCAAAGCAGGTGTTAAAATCATTTGCGACTGTTTGGCATTCTTTCACGCTTATCAACTCCTTTTTCGTTTAGGATTCTTTTTACTGCCTATATCTCTCGTTCTGTCTAACCCCTTCAGCTGTGCCTTTTCGATATTGAAAGATGTGTCTTTCGTATCCTGCTTATGCCATTTCAAGATAGTATCAAAATGAGATGCATAATGCTTTTGAGGATTATTCACAAGATACTCGCTCAAATTATCAATTTTCTTTTCCCAGCTTATCGGGCATTCGTCTTTTAGCTTTGCAAACTCCTCATCGGTAAGAAAGACATTAGCAAATTTTCCTCGCGCGCACGCACACGCGCGTATATAATTCTCTACATTATTATCATTCTTTACATTCTTATCATTCTTGTTTGTTGTTATTTGATTGTTATCTGTCTGTTGCTTGTTTGTTGCTTGTTTGTTATCTGTCTGTTGCTCCTCATAACTCAAACCTTGATAGAGTTCGTAATTAACAGCAAATATCACTGTATTTCTGTTTGTTGATTTTTTCGTTATTTCTCCTGTCTTTTCGAGCTTGCACAAAGCCGTTCTTATCTGCTGTTCCGATAGCTTTAGCTGTGCCGCAAGAGAGCCGATTGAGGTCACCAGCTCCCCTGCATTAACAGTAATCCCGTGCCATTTTTTCGGACTGTGATTAGCTGACAGAAGAATGTGCATAAACACTCTGAACACATTTGCATCTGTGTACCATTCCCAGTCAACAATTTTGCGATATGCCTTTATCCATCCTTGCTGTTCGCTCATATTTATTCCTCTCTAAATTAAAACGGTAACCCGTCGAGGTCGTCCTCGGCCGTAAACGGTTCAGCTTCATCAGGTAAAACCGTAAAGCTTCCATTTTCAGCCGGTTTGGATTCACTTTTGCCTCCGCAGAATGAAACACTATCGGCGACAATTTCAACCGCTATACGCTTATTGCCGTTTTTATCTTCATAATTACGTGTCTGAATTGAGCCTTGAACTGCTATCATCTGACCCTTTGTGAAATGTTTTGTCACAAAGTCGGCAGTTCCTCTCCAAGCGACTACATTGATAAAGTCCGTCTGACGCTCGTCACCGCTTTTGTAAGCACGGTCAACAGCAACTGTAAACGATGTTACCGATAAGCCGCTTTGTGTTGTTCTCAGTTCCGGGTCGGCAGTGAGCCGACCCATAATAATTGCGCAATTTAACATTGTTTTTTCCTCCTTACAATAAATAATATTCATCTGCTTCTGTCGGCACAGTAAGCACTTTTGTCGTTTTACAATATTCGCATTTTTCACAGCGGTCAGGCTTAATTATGCCTTTTTTCATTGCATCAAATGCTTCGATATCACGTTTAAATCGGTCAAGAGCAAGGTCAAGAGTGTCCTGTGGAATATGTACGATGTCAATATCAGTCACCTTTTCTTTAGTTGCCGCTGCCAAATAGAAAGGCAGTTTTTTGCCTGTATTCTGCCTTACAATCTCTTGATAAACCGCACCCTGTAAATCGTACTCCCAAGCTTCAAAAAACGGGCAAAAGCCATTGTCGTCTGTATATACGTTATCTAAACTTGCCATTACCTTCAAATCAACGATTTTATCATCATGCAGACTGTCAATTTTAATCTTAACCGGCACACCGCAGATATTCCCCGTCATTATCACCTGCTTTTGTCCCGAAAGATATTCGCTGAACAGCTTGTCCGCAAGAATTCTTTGAATAATTAAATTCGCCTGTGTGTAATCCGCCTTCAGACTGCCGTCCTTTTTGAATATTTCAGGATTTTTCTTTTTAAAAATTTCAAGCGTACCCTCAAAATAGCTGTCAACATAAGACCCTACCAACAACGCCGTTGTGACATCTCTCTTGTATTTACCTTTAATTTCGGCAAGTGCAGCTGCAGGACACTTACTGAAAGCTTTAAACTGCGACACAGACATATATTCCTTGTTAGCTTTTTTGCTGAAATAATTTCTTTTGGTTAATTTCATTTCCGTGCCTCCTGTGCCAACGCTGTTGCGCAATTACTGCAAAGACATTGACCGTATTTATTTTTGGTATAGCTTGCAACCTGATCGGGTGTCATTCTGCCCGAAGCACATATATCACAGCCGCAATTTTCACATTTAGGTTTAATTTCAGTAGCCAGCTGCGGTATTCGTTTTCTAATTCTCAGCGCGTCGTAAATATCACCGAAAGCCTTTACTTTATCAATTCCGATTATCACGGATTTTCCCACAAATTTCTCTGTTTCCTTTGTTTTATATAGTTTGCAAAGAGTTTTTTTATTTGTAATGTTTGCAATCATAGGTTTGAAACTCTTATCAGTCCAATGTATCACCGTGCATTTTTCACTTTTTCCGTTTGTAACAACCTCCTCATCAATTATCTTTTCAATAGTTAATGTTATCTCCCTATTTGGTTGTTCGTCTAAATCCCACGAACCTAAATAATTAGGGTTCTTACCCATTTTCATAATATCAGGCATCTTTTTATCTCCTTTTTCTTAACTTATATTCATAAATCAAAAATTTGTCCTCTATTTATATATACAATTCAGCAACCGATTGTATTGGGATTTTCTGATAAAATTTATGTAAGCATCTGTTAAAAATCTTTTATTCATTGTTTTCCTCCTTGATTAAATGTGTAATAAATTAACTACTGTAAACATCTCTTTGCCAGTAATTTAGCAAGAGCCAGCTTAGAGGTATACTGACTTTCCCATAACTCCGGATAAAGTTTTTTCAAGGTGTTACGAGAAATGCCCAAATAGCGATACACATCCGTTTTAGAAAGCAATTCTTTATCAGGATATTTCTCGTTTATTTGTAGTAGATAATCTCTTGTTCCTGTTATTTCTCTTGCCATAATTTCACCTCCTGTTTTGTCAAATATTAGTTTTCTTGTTTAATCTTACCTTTCATGCTATAATTAACTTACAGGCTCTGCCAAGCCGAGTTTTGCAGAAAGGAGCTATCATAATATGGTTAAAATGAGTGATAATGGTTTAATGACATTTGCTAAAGAATTAACTAAAATCGCACTCGAAAACAATCTCATACCCAAAGAAATCAATAACGAGATTGCAACAACAAGCGAAGAAATGGCAATGTGTGTTTCAAATTACTACAAGACACTCTTAGCAACATTAAACCCTGAAGAATAATTCATTTTTGGTAAGAAGCTCTTGCAGATATTAACACTGCGAGAGCTTTTATCATTTCTGATGTCTCTGCACTTGGATTTTTTATTAAAGAAGTTGAAATATATTTTGAGATTTCAACTATAAGGTTATCAATTTCTGCTATTGTATTCTGCCGTGCCATCTTCTCACCTCTTTTTACTGTGAATTTTGATTTATTGCCTATTTCTACCATTAGTGCTATAATCAGCTCAAAGGAGGTGATTATATGGAACTTACAAAAGACGCTGATAAAATGATTTGTTGTATATATAAATCATTTTTACAGCAACGTAAAAGCGGTATTTCTAAATCAATTGCACGTGAATTTGAAGAAAACTACTTTTCCACAAATAATGATTTTTCCTCTTGGATAGAAGATGATTTAGACGATACACTATTAGAATTAGGACGAGCTGGTCTTATAAAAATTTATATCGGAGGAAATTTCGAGTTAACCGATACAGGAATTATTTACATGGAATCTCGTTTTAAAAACAATCTTGAAGAAATTACAGATTTTATTTCAAAATTTCTTCCGTGGTAATTTTTTTCTTGACGAATAAGATTTGTCCTCAATGATATTTAAGAGCCACTCGCCTTGGTAAAATTCTAATTTTAGGTATTTGCATTTTTGTGATACATCCGTACCATTAACAATGCAAATGCCTTTTTCTTTATCAATAATCAAACTTGTTAAGCATTCCGTCACACTATCACCTCTTTTCTGATGCGTAATTTCTTGATTACAAACGCCATTTATTGCGTTACGCAACATTTATTTCAAAAAAAATGGGTATCTGCTCTGGGGGAATTGACAAAACTATACAAATATTCCCTGCCTCTACAATGTCAAATAAGGAATATCCGTTTATTTTATCAGACAATGTATTTAGCTTTATGCCCGTTTTCCTGCTTAAAGTTCTGTACGTCTCGCCTTTTTCCTTAATTCTTCCCTTGATTTTATATAATGTTGGATAGCGTTTTTCTTTTTTCATATTTTCACCTCCTTGTATTGCGATTGTCAGCACTGTTGCGTTTCGCAATATCATAATATCATCTGTTCTTTCGCTTGTCAATACTTTTCGCAACATTTTTCTATAAAAATATAATTTTGTTATTGATTTTCGCAACAAAGTATGATAATATTCAATTAAAGGTGATGAAAATGAAACCAAATATTATAAGTAAAGAACTGTTTGCAAAGCGTTTTGCACATATCCTTTCAAATTCTGATGAGACTACATATTCATTAGCCGAAAAATTAGGCATGACACCTGCAACAATCAGCAGATACGCTAATGGAATTATGGCACCCAAACTGCCTACGGTTTATTCAATTGCTGATATTTTTAAAATTAACCCTCTTTGGTTAATGGGATATGACGATGTTGGCAAGAATGATGCAAACAATAGCACAAAAAGTGTTAAAATCCCCGTCCTCGGCATTGTTCAAGCTGGATTACCCATTGAAGCTGTTGAAAACATAATTGACTATGAAGAAATAACCGAGGAAATGGCACGTCAAGGCGAATTTTTCGGATTGAAGATTCGTGGCGACAGTATGGAACCTAAATTCAGTGAGGGTGATGTAGTTATCGTCCGCAAGCAGTCTGATGTTGACAGCGGTACAATTGCTATTGTTATGGTTAACGGCGACGAAGCAACCGTAAAGAAAATACAGAAATTTGACGGCGGAATAAATCTTGTTCCCTCAAACACTTCATACGATATAAAGACATATACAAACGATATGATAGAAAAACTACCCGTCCGCATTCTCGGAAAGGTAGTTGAATTAAGAGCTAAATTCTAATTATCGGGGGAAACTGGTGTGAAAAAACTTTTATTTATATTATTCTTTCCCATTACGTTACCGATATATCTAATGTACAGATTTTTTGAATGGCTCAGCGACACTTTTATACCATTCGTTCAGTATGATGTTATCCCATTTTTCACAGATACGCTCTTCCCTGCAATAAAGAAGTTTATAAATTACATAAAAGAAAAATCCACTGAAAGAAAGGCTGAGAAAAATTCAGACATCAGCCCAGACTTTTCAGCGGAAATACAACGAATAAGTAATCCTATTGAAATTAATTCAGATGTTAATTCGGAATATAGCTCTGAAGAAACAGTAAGTAATTCCCCGTCCGTTGAACAAGAAATTAAGCAAACTTCTGATAACCTTGCTGTTTATTCGGCGGATGTGCCGATTATAAGTCATACCGTTGAGGCTATTCAACAGGAAAATATTTGTATACGTTCATTATCTCCAAAAATTGATTATGAAAAATATTCTCTTGTAGAAGACGGACAGACTGACCCACTATATATACGTGCAATGGCTGTCGCTGTATATGAAAAAAACATTAACATTTATACCCTACAAAGATTCTTAAAAATATCATACGGCCGTGCATACTTTTTACTTAAACAGCTTTTAGAAGGACACATTATATACGCTAATGACGATAACTCATATTCTCCTGCATTTACAGAAGAATATTTTGAAAAATTATTATCCGATGTACTTGAAAGCGAAAACACTTCTTCTACATCTATTCAATTTTCAAAAAAGAAATTGACGACCTTTGCTATAAATATTCACATCAATTCAGCGATATAGATTATAAAAAATATTCAAAAATTGTAAATATATTTACAAACAAATGGCGTAATGTTTGCAAAAGAGAATTTATTGTACTCGACTTTGAAACAACTGGTCTTGATTATATGGAAGACCGAATAATTGAAATTGCCGCTATTAAATATGAAAACGGCATTGAAACAGACAAGTTTATTCATTTGGTTAATCCTTTAATGCCGATTCCTTATGCGGCAACACGAATTAACCATATTACGGATGAAATGGTCGCCGATGCTGACACTGAAAGATATCTAATTCCTCAGCTAATCGAATTTTTGTCTGATAGTTTACTTGTCGGTCATAATCTGAATTTTGATTTGCATTTTTTAGAGGTTGCTGCTCAGCGATACGGCTTCACTGTTGAATATAACTATATTGATACACTTTCTGTTTCTAAGAAGCTCTTCCCTGACCTTTTAAATTACAAACTAACAACAATAGCCAAAAATTTAGGTCACAACATAAGCAGTATGCACCGTGCTGAAGAAGATGTACGAGTGTGTGCTGAAATAATACAAATAGCTTTAGACAGCTTGGAATAGAGGTAATGTTATGTGCAATTTTGACGAAGACGAGCCGATGTACTTAAAAGATTTATCAAAAGACGAGCAAAATTTAATTATAAAATACCGTATGGGCGATGAAGAAACCCGCCGCCGAATACTTGAAGCTGTTTTCAGCGACGACTATGACGTCGAAAACGATTTGCAATCAATTGCAAAAGAGGAATAAAAAAAGAAAATCCGGAGCAACACGAGGGCTGCTCCGGTAAAAGGAAAATATTCTTTTGTGCTTCGCTAATTATTATATTTATTAAATATAATTTTGTCAATTAAACAATTAAGGAGGTTATTGTATATATGATTAATATTTATTGCGATGAAAGCTGTCACTTGGAACATGATAATTCAAACTGCATGGTATTAGGTGCCGTTTCCTGCCCTGCAAACAAAGTCTCTGAAATATCAAAAGAATTACGTAAAATTAAACAAAAGCATAATCTATCAAATAACTATGAGTTAAAATGGACTAAAGTCAGCAATGGACAAATTAATTATTTTAAAGATGTAATTGATTATTTTTGTAGTAACAATGATATATCTTTCCGTGCAGTAGTTGCCGATAAAACAAATTTAAGACATTCCGATTTTAATCAAACTCACGATGAATGGTATTACAAAATGTATTATCTGTTATTGCTATATCTTATAACACCTTCTAAGCCCTATAATATATATTTAGATATTAAGGATAGTCAAGGGGGCTTAAAAGTATTAAAACTCCAAGAAATTTTAAATCACAGTTTATATAAATTCTATAATGAAACTGTAAAAAAAATCCAACAGATACGCTCAAATGAATCAGAACTGTTGCAGTTATCAGATTTTTTAATGGGAGCAGTTGCATATATGAACAGAAAT
>CANARN010000051.1 GCA_947364045.1 uncultured Clostridia bacterium | reverse complement strand
GTCTTTCCCGTTTTGTCAACCCCCTTTTTTATTTTTTTATATATTTTTTTCAGGGGGTGAATTCTAAAATCAAGTTGACCCCCTCAAATTTTCTTGAAAAATTATAATACTTGTGTTAAAATTTGTGCAAATGTGAAAGTTTTGGAGAAAGATTATGGAAAACACAGGGAAGAAATATCATCAGATAAATTATGAAGAAAGACGAATAATTGAAAGATTGTTAAAAAATAATACTCCTAAAAAACAAATCGCACGTTTATTAAATCGCAGTATAACCACTATCAGAAAAGAAATTAAGCGTGGTTCTGTTGAACAGCGCAAAAAGATAAATACAACAAAGAAAGACCCGAATATTCCCCTTTATTCTTCTAAACAAGTATATTTCGCTGATGTAGGTCAGCGTGACTATAAATTAAACAGAGCAAATTGCGGCTGTAAATGTAAAATATTTAAGTGCCGTGATTTTGTTCAATATGTTGAAAATTCAGTAAAGACAAATAAATGGTCGCTTGATGCTGCGAAAGGATTTGCAGAGGAAAACGACCTTTTTTCTAATATAGTAACTACTCAAACGCTGTATAATTGGGTAGATTTAGGCTTAATGAGCATTAAAAATATTGATTTGCCGAGAAAAGTATTGCTCCGTCATCACAAGAAAAATGTACGCAAAGGCAAACGTCAGCTCGGTCGCTCAATAGATGAACGTCCTGCGGAAATAAATGACCGCATAGAGTTCGGACATTGGGAAGGCGACGGTATTGTAGGCAAAAATCATAAAGGACATTGGATTTCAATGGTTGAAAGAAAGACCCGTATGGGATTTCTTTTTAATGTTCACGATAAATCATCAGAAAGAATTGTTGAAGTTATTGACAAATTAGAAGCTGCTTTCGGAGATTTATTCCACGACGTATTTAAATCCATAACATTTGATAACGGTACTGAATTTGCTGATTATTCAAACATGGAAAGGAATTCACGTACCCTCATTTATTATGCACACCCATACACCTCTTGTGAACGTGGTACTAATGAAAATTGGAACGGCATAGTTCGACGGTTCGCCCCTAAAGGCTCAGACTTTGATACATTCTCAAATGATGATTTACGACGAATAACTAACGTTATAAATGAACTTCCCCGAAAAATGTTTGATTACAAAACACCGAAAGAAATGTTCATATTTGAGTTAGAAAAGCTGATAGACGTATCAGCCGCTTAAAATCGAATAACTAAGTAATTTTAGCAGTTGCATTTAATAATGTGACTGCTTTTTTATTTTGAAAGGAGCTTTGAAATGGAAAAAACAGCAAAAGTAATTGCAATGTGCAACCATAAGGGCGGTGTCGGTAAAACGGTAACTACCAACTGCCTAGGGATTTGCTTGGCGCAGGAAGGCAAAAAAGTTCTAATGATTGACTTTGACCCGCAGGGCAATTTAACGAAAGGGTTAGGATTTCGCAACAAAGAGCTTTATCAGAACACGATAAAGGAAGCAATGTTCGATGAAATCAATGAAACAAAAAAGCCGTGGGAAGAGTATGTTACACCCGTAACGGATAACGCATATCTTATTCCTGCAAACATTTCTTTCGCAGGCTTAGACCTCTCCCTCTCAGGAATGATGAGCCGTGAAACCGTATTTAAAAGAGTTCTTGAGCAGTTCAGACCCCATTTTGATTATATCTTAATTGACAGTACACCCACAATGAGCTTATACACAATAAACACTCTTGTAGCTGTCGACAGTTTGATTATTCCCGTTCAGGCAGAGCCTTATGCCACTGACGGATTAGAGGATTTAATGCACACAATAAAGACTGCCAAAAAGCAGCTTAATCCGAATTTAGCCATTGAGGGAATTTTACTTACAATGACAGATGCACGTACTAATCTTTCAAAACATATTTCCGCACAAATTCATCAGGTGTTCGGTAATTCCGTTAAGGTATATAACACGGAAATCCCCCGTTCGGTTAAAACTGCCGAAGCTTCTCTCTATGATGAAAGCCCTGTAAAATATGCACCAAGGTCAAGTACGGCGCAGGCATATCAGAATTTTGCAAAGGAGGTCATTTCAAATGGCGAAAGCATTACCAAATCTCAATATAAGCAACCCGTTAAATGAGCCTTTCGAGGCTCTTTTTTCAACTGAGGAACAACGTCAGGAAGCAATGCAGGAACGTGTTATAAATCTCAGCAGTGACGAAATAGATTCATTTACAAAGCACCCGTTTAAAGTCAGGGATAATCAGGAAATGTTTGAATTATCTGACTCAATAAAAGAAAACGGAATTATGATACCGTGCATTGTCAGACCAAAGGAAAACGGTCGATATGAGATGATTTCAGGACACAGGCGCAGACACGCAGCACTTCTTGCCGATATTGACACTATTCCCGTAATAGTACGCAATCTTACAGACGAGCAAGCTTCTATTTTAATGGTAGACAGTAATTTGCGCTCACGTGAAGTGCTTCTTCCGAGCGAAAAAGCCTTTGCCTATCAGATTAAATTAAATGCTATGAAAAGACAAGGTCAGAGGTCGGATTTAACTTCTGCAACAGTGTTGCAGAAGTTCTCGAGTAAAACCTCACGTGAAATTCTCGCTGAAGAAACAGGCGAAAGCCACGAGCAAATCCGAAAATATATCCGTCTTACAAATCTCATTCCGGAAATCTTGCAAATGGTTGACAACAGTGTAGAAAAGCCTGACGATAAAGAAGCTTTACAAATGGCTATGCGCCCTGCCGTTGAGTTGTCATATCTTACCGAATCTAATCAACGGCTTGTTTTAGAGTTTATGAACAGTTCTATGTCTACCCCCTCTCACGCACAGGCTATTCAACTGAGAGAAATGCAGAAAAATGACGTTATATCCGCACGGAACATCTGTGACCTGCTCTCACAGGAAAAGCCTAACCAAAAAGTGACACAAAAAATATCAGTGAATAAATTCAGCAGATATTTTCCGCCCGACAGCAGTACGGAATATATCGAAAAGGAAATTATTAAGGCGTTGGAGTTTTATCAGCAGTCAAAGCAACGCTCTGATGTGCATAAAATTACGGTTAAATAACACTGAAAGGAAACTGAATATGACAACGAACATAGCCGCTATAGTAGGATTTATAATTCTTTTATGCATTGTGATTATTGGTTATGCACTTGCCGGATACGGTGCAAGCAAGGAAAAGGTATGGTGTATGAAATTAGGATTATTTCTAATATTTTCACTGATAGTTTCTACGCCTTATTTTATGTACTTCGTGGTAACCAATTTTTAATGTAGTGAAAGGATTTTTTATGTACTATTTTTTAGATTTTGATGCTCAGCAAAGAACATTTTTTAGTGGCTATTACTTCCTTCGTGAGAGCGAAGCCAGAGAAAAATTTTATGAGTATTCTAACCCTTACAGATTAGTGCTTAATGCCCCTGATAACTATTACGATTGTTGGGATTGGCTCAATGAACATAGTATACCAAATCCGTTTGCTTGCGACGAGCTTATAGGGGAAGGAGTATATGTCGTTCTGTATTATTTGAATGATAGAGAAAAAGATTTCTTTCGTGCAGATAAATACAAATCCAAAAAATTTGTTGAATATTTAGCGTATGAACCCGTACGCAAATTCAGGGCAAAAACATGGAAATTTTTTCCTAACGATGGAGAAACTTACTTTTATAAAAAAGTAATAATCAAAATTCCTGCTAATTACCAAGAGGCTTTAGTGTGGGCGGAAAAACATAATTTCTCTAATCCGTTTGAAAAACAATATAATAAAAGCTATGGAGAACAAAAATGGGAACAGATAAAACGTTATTTACGAAGGCTTTTCTTGAAGCTGAAGCGCTTGACAACTCAAAAATGAAGCCCGAAAAAGATATTGAATGGACTTTCTCAGATAAGTTTGAGAAATCTATGGAAAAACTTATCGGGAAAGGTAAGAAAAAATTATAAAGGAGAGAGTTTATGTTTACATTAGGCAACAGATATGTTTCGACCCCGTCTCCGAATACACTCAAAAGTATGTTCGGAGATACTAAACCCATTAGCTATTTTGCCGAGACAGAATACAAAGAAAAAATGTCAAAGGCTTTATCAAATGAGGAAAAAATAGCCGTAATTTGTGATTATGCGAAAGAATTACATAATGCTCAATATGAGTATGACCAAATTTCTCCCTACGGCGGATATGATGTGACTGTGCAATCCATTGACGAAATAGCATTAAATGAAGTTGTAAGATTATTTGACGGAGAAGCATTGCAGGAAGCTTGCTCATTGCTCCGTACTAAACTATTCGTGCGCAATGTTAGATTAAGTTATACCGAGGACATCATAGAATCATATCAGAAATTACAAAAAATGCCTCAGCAATTGGAAAAGCAATATGCTGATTATCAGCTTGCTAAGGCAGATTTCGCAAAAAAAGTAAGTGAAAAAGTTATTGAAATAAGCAAACACGGTGAGTCTGAATATTCTAAATATGAGCAACAGTTCAATGAAATTCATAATTCACCGTTGAAAAGATTTCTCAGTAAAATTCCGTGGTCTCGCACCTGCAAAGAATTAACATCAATTTCAGAATCAATGGGAAAGGCATTGCTTGACAGTAATGTTTCGGAACAATATGTGATTGAAAATTTCTTTGAAGAAGATGAAATCCCCAGTGCTCCATTATATTGGACACCTATCAATTCAGACGAACCCGATATGAAGGTTATTAAAACAGAGTCGGATTTAAATCTTGCTATCGCAGAAATCCGTGAACAGCTTATGAACCCTGACAATCAAAAGGCGTATCAAAATTGTCAGCTATTCTATAACTCGCCTATATTATGTTACCTCAATAAGGATAAATCATCAACCGTCAAAGAAAGTCAGCAAAAAAGCGCTGATAAAAAGCCTAAGCGAAAGGATAATGTGGTTAAATGAAATACGAAGAATTTAAAACCGCAGAAGAATATCTTGATTGGTTATTTCTCAGCAACAGAGGAACGGACAGCTTTGTCAAAAAAGATGATTTAAAAAGTCTTGCACAGTCTTATAAGCTGTCGTTTACGGATACCGCAACCAAAGAGGAATTATATAATTTGGTTTTATCTTGTGTCACGCATCGGGAGCTTGCTCGCAAGTTCAATGCCGGGGTTTCGTCTTATGAATATCAGCACAAATTCAATATATCAGGTGAAGAGGTCAAGCGTATGGAACGGCTCGGCTTTATAAGCGTAACGGGTCAGATAACTTTTCGTGCATACGGTAAGTACCTAAAAGCTCCTTTATATGATGTTTTTGAATTTTATTTGTTAACACCCGACTATGTTCAAGAATTTTTAAGGCAAAATCCAAAAGGCACTAAAAAGACATATCAAAAATCGGAATTAAAAATATGAAGGAGAAAATATCAATGAAAAAATACCAAATATCAAAATCAAGATACGAATTTCGCAGAGACGGTAAAGATTGGACAAACGACGACATAAAGCAAAAAATAATGAGTTGGGACGAAGATACAGACCTTGAAGTAATTAAGGAATGTTCTTCTTACGAAGAAGCTGAAGAATTTTTTGAAAAAGAAAAACAAAATCTCCCGTTTTCAGATTATTTCAAAGGTAATGTCTTTACTTATGTTGAAGCATACATGTTGGAATTAGACGAAGTAACAGTAGATGAGGACGGGGAACCATTTGACTGGTATTCAAAGGATTTTTATATCTCCCCGATACAAGAACCTATACAACAGGAGCTTTGTGTAATATATAACGAAAACGAGGTCTTTTTCGCCGACAGCTTTAATGCTGCAAATAATCCCGACATAATCAGCCTCGATTATGATGACATCGAAAAAGACACAACGGAAGGATATATTAAGGCAATTGCTAAATCACACCCGCAATATAGGGAATTTATTGAAACACACATTGACGAGCTTTGCAGAGAATACGAAGAAGCACAGCAAATGGCGTCAAGGGGAGCTGATATGTATGCAGGCGACGTCTACGGCAAAAGCGAAGCAAATATGCGAGCGGCAAGCGAAATTCCCGGATTAAGAAACGTATTAAATTTAAACAACGAAGGAGAAAATACAATGGCTTTTAAAATTGAAACAAATTATGCGGCGCAGGTGCTTTTTGAAACATCAGTTGCCGTAAACGGTCAGTCTTATTTGATAATATACGGCGAACACATTAACGGCAATTTCTGCTGTGTCCCAGCATACGGATGGGGCTGTGAAATGGCAGAGCCAAGCGATGTGTTTTATAACAGCCGCAGTTTAGTAAATTGCGGAGCGACTGAAGAAGTTGCCGAAGCACTCGCAAAAGCAATTGAGGAACGTTCTAAAGAGCCTGATTTATCACCTACAGCGTTAACCAATTCATTTATTGAACGTGCGTTGTCGGAACAGATGAAAACAGATACTGAAAAAAGAGTAGAAGATAATCAAAATAGGCTCTCTGTTTTATATATTGAGCCTAATAAACCGCCCCGAACGGTTAAAATTGATAACAGCCTTGAAGCTATGCAAGAGCTTGTCGGCGGATATATCGAAGCAATACACCCGTTTTCAGATGATGTAGCGCTTATATGTAATGGAGAAGGTATCATTACGCATTTACCTTTAAACAGAGCAATTTGTAATGAATATTACAACGGCATTATCAACGGCTCGTTTTTTATATGCTATACACCGCCTGAAAGTGAAGAATTTTTGAGCCTGCCGAGCGACCTTGAGAAAAAGTATAGTGAAATGTTCAAATATCCTGAACGGTTCATAAATACTGCAAACGGTATTAAAGTCGAAAAAATAAAGCCTGCTCGCACAGCTCCGGAGCTGTTTTAATACATAGCTTTTCCTCCTGTTCAGCTTAAGCTGTCGTTATGTGTACGGCATACGGCGGCTTAGGCTGACTTTTATTTATAAAATGAATAGGTGATAATATGATTAAAACTTTTATATCTTTTGTATTTGCCGTTTTGGGTATACTACTGTTTGTTAACGGTTGGATTGAAGATAAGACTTGGCAACGGTGTATAGGATTTATTTGTTTTGTTTCGCCTTGTGCATTTGTTGTTTATGATTTTCTTTATGACACTATATAGAAATATTTAAGTAAGGAGAAAAATAAATGGACTCACTTATACTCAGTGCTTTGGAAGCAATATTACCCTATGTTCGAATATTTTGCATTTCAGTAGCGCTTTTGGCAATACTTATAACTATTTTCACGTTTCCTCATAAAAATAAAAAATCCGTTGATGCGGATATGCCCGATGATTATGATGAGCAGATAAACATAAATGCAGTTCACGAAGCAGGACACGCTGTTATGGCATATTTACAAGACACGAAAGATTTTGAGGTATTTATGTCATACAACTCCGCCAAAACAATGGTTACGTATAAATCGCAAAAAGCGGAAGATGTAAAGAAAATGATACTTGTTAAATATTCAGGAGCTATTGCCGAAGAATTGTTATTAGGAGAGCTTTCTGCGGGAAGTATAGGCATTTCAAATTCCAACGCTGATTTTCCAAGTGCAACGGCGCTGATTAAGGCTTATATCGTAATGACTGAACCGACAGTCAGTAAAACTCTTTTAAATGAAGAATTGGCTGACTTGATAATTTCAGCTTCCAACGGTTTTTATAAAGAAGCTACAGAAATTTTATCCAAAAACAAAGAAATGCTCGTGGTTATAAGTGACGAGCTAAAAAATAAAGACTCATTAAAGAAAGATGAGATTATTCAATTACTAAAAGATATCAAAATTGAAATATAAAAGAAAGATTGTTAACTATGTTGAATATAGAAAAAGAAAAAATTGCTATTGATAGGATTAAATCTTTTGAGCCTGATGATGGCTATTATGTCTGTTACAGTGGCGGTAAAGACAGCGATGTAATTCGCATTCTTTCTTCTCTTGCAGGAGTTAAACACGAGTTACACAATAATCATACTACTGTTGATGCTCCCGAAACAGTTCGATATATTCGTTCTATTCCGAACATTATCATTGACTATCCTAAGTATTCAATGTGGCAGTTAATTGTGAAAAAGGGAATGCCACCTACACGTTTAATGCGATACTGTTGTTCTGAACTTAAAGAGCGTAACGGTGTAGGCAAGCTTAGACTAACAGGAGTTCGTTGGTCTGAGAGTGTTTCACGGTCTAAAAATGCTGATTTGATTAAAATCATTGGTAAGCCTAAAGATACTCTTTCACGAGCCGAAGAAATCGGACTTGATTATACTCTTAACCCAAAAGGCGGAGTTATATTATCAACCGATAATTCAGAATCTCGCCGTATGGTTGAAATGTGTTATCGCACTCGTTCTACCACGCTTAATCCTATTGTTGATTGGTCTGATAGAGATGTTTGGACGTTTCTTCGCCATTACGGTTGTGAAAGCAATCCTCTTTATCAATGCGGATTTTCCCGTATAGGTTGTATTGGATGTGTTATGTCCGGCAAAATGCGTTATACGGAGTTTTCTCGTTATCCTAAATATAAAGAGAATTATATTAAAGCATTTGACAGAATGTTGCTTCGCAGAGATGAGAAAGGTTACGACCGTAAAAGTTGGGTTAATGGTGAAGCTGTCTTCAAATGGTGGATGGGTGAAGATTTAAATCAAATAAAATTTGAAGATTTATTAAACTAAAGGAGAAATACAAATGAAATATTTTTTATTTCTTCTTGGCATCATTCTAATTCATATTGTTTTTAGAATTTATTTTGCTTATGAGTGCGGCACACTTAATCCAATTTTTGAAACATTAAAAGAAAAAAGCCTGTTTATCGGCACATTAAAAGGTCTATTTAAAGGCAATAAAAATCATAAGGAGTGAATATTATGTCAGAAAACTTTAACGAAAAAATTTCTTCCTCGGAAGAACTGAAACCGATATTTTCTCTAACGCTGTCTTTCACCGGGACACAGCTCGTTTTCGACTGCAATCAGTTAAATATACTTAACGCCGCCGCAGTAGAAAACATTGAAACGGTTAAGGAGATAGAAGAAAAATTAAGAGATACATACAAACAAGTAACTCCTCTATTTGAGCAGTTACTTGTTTCTCTTTTTGGGGAAGAAATCGACAAAAGTGAGCTGAAGAGCGTATCCGAAAGCACAATCTTCTTTATAGGAGGTGAATAATAGATGTTAAATCAGAAACGAATGACAGTTTTAAAGAAAGTTATTGACAGCGGATATGCGGACGAAAAGTCCATTATAGCCATTACAGCTGAGCAAATGACAAAATTCTGCCGCTCAATTGACGAGGTAGCAAATGTGGTTGAGCTGCAAAAAGCCATTAAGGCAAATAAGATAATACCCTATCTTGCAGGAAACGATATTTAAAAGGAAAGGACGCTCAGTCTAATGAGTAAAAAGAAAGTATATATTGATATGGACGGTACGCTCTGTAGATTTCACGATACACAGCATAATTACATTGAGCAGATGTGGGAACGTGGATTTTATGCAGGACTATTGCCGTTTGAGGAGTTTGTTAATGCCGTATCACTCTGTATTGACCGAAATCCCGATACGGAGTTTTACATACTCTCTGCCGTCCTCGATACAGAACCGCCGTTTATCGCTGATGAGAAACGTGCGTGGATTAACCGCTATCTCCCACAGCTTACCGAGGAGCGCCTTATATTCGTTCCTGCAGGAGCTGATAAATCACAGTACATAGGCGGTATAGATGAAAATTCCGTTCTTATTGACGATTACAATAAAAATCTTCGTGAATGGGAACAGGCAGGCGGTCTGCCGATTAAATTCATCAACGATGTTAATAACAAAGGACTCGGCGCATACGGCGGCGAAAAGGGAAATATTTGGAACGGTCTGAGCATTTATCATAATCAGTCGGCAATGGCAATATGTCTTCAGCTTGAAAAATGCGCTGAGCTGACGAACAGCGACCGCTCAAATGAATATTACGGATTCAACAGCGATGTTCTTCCCGAAGAGTTTGTCCCTCTTATTCAGCCGTATTTTGAAATGCGCTCAACGTGTGATGCGAAGCTGCGAACACAGCTTTACAAAACGCCTGCCGTTCTGAGCGACTATTCCTCGGCAATAAATACAGATGCTCAAAACATTGCAGATGACCCTCTCAAAAAGGAAGCTGTATCAGCTTTTGCAAAAGAGCATAACGTAAATCAATCTATGCTCGACTGCCTTGAAATCTGTTACATAACAGCCTTTGTAAACGGTATTTCCGCCGACACTGTTGTGTCGTGGCTTGAAAGCTCCGTAAACAGCGGAAAAGCCTTTAAAACATACCCTGTAACGCCCTCTAACATTGTTACGTACTTAGGCAGTAAAATGAGGTCTGAACAGCATATAAACGCCTTATACGGCGAAATAAAGGGATTACAGGCTGCTTATCAGAAAGTCGGCAGACTGCTTTTTATGCCTACTATGGACGATGTAGCAAAAAACCTTTTGACAGGCGGAAAGCTGACTGCAACATTGAATGACCGATACAACGGCTTAAATGCCGAAATTCAGGCGTTATCGACTGAATGGTATCAAGAAACCAATGCATCATATCCTAACGTTTTACAAGGCAATAAGGAGCGTAAATACGTCCCTGTAAGCAACCGCAATAAATTAAATCCCATAAAATAAAGGAGCGAAAAACAAATGCCATCGACAATTTTCCGTGTAGAAAAGAATGCAAACTACACCACTATCTCAAATTATCACCTTCAGGACAAAAATTTATCGCTTAAAGCAAAGGGTTTACTGACAATTGTTCTTTCCTTGCCGCCTGATTGGACAATCAGCTTAGACGGGCTTCAGTCGCTTTCTAAGGACGGCGCTGCTTCTGTACGTGCTGCACTTGACGAGCTTGAGAAAAACGGTTATTTGACACGAAACAGAGGGCGCAGACTGGACGGTACGTTGCAGTGCGTGCAATATACCTTTTTGGAAGTTCCCGAAACAGTTCAGGGCTACAAGTATATGCCCCCTGCGCCTTTCAAAAAAGATGATGAAAATGTTGTGCAAATGGATATTTCTGATATGGATTCGGCTTCCACATGGTAACCACATTTGAAAATCGAAAGTAGACGTAATTCAACCACATACGAAAATCAAAAGTGGATTAAATTCAGCCACATACGAAAATCAAAAGTGGACGTAATTCAACCACATACGAAAATCAAAAGTGGATTAAATTCAGCCACATACGAAAATCGAAAGTGGACATAATTCAACCACATACGAAAATCAAAAGTGGACGTAAATCAACCACATTCGAAAATCGAAAGTGGATGTAAATCAACCACATACGAAAATCGAAATTGGATGTAAATTATCCACATTCGAAAATCCACTGTGGAAAATCGAATGCAATAAAATACTTAAATATAAAGTACTTATTAGAGTAATATAGCTAATAGAGTTAATATTATATATAATATATTATAATAAATATATAAGCTCTAACTTACTTAGAGTAAGAGAAAGAAAAATCGTTTTTACAAATATTTCAGCAAATGGAAAAATTCTTTCAGAGCTGAATATAACAAAAAACGGCCTTTCTTTTATTCGAAAAAAATACTCTTAATAAACTAAAAAAATGAACAAACAAATGATGTTGCAGAAACTAAAAATTTGCGATGCCGCAAAAAATTTTTTTAATACCAAATTGCACATTTGACAGAAATTTTCCCTTATGATAAACTTTGCTTAGAGGTGGAAAATATGAAAAAATTCTTACAAAATCTTAAAGCGGACAAGAAATTCAGAAATACGGTT
>CANARN010000050.1 GCA_947364045.1 uncultured Clostridia bacterium | reverse complement strand
TTTATTTATTTATTTATTTATTTATTTATTTATTTATTTATTTATTTATTTATTTGTTTGTATGATGGGAGATAATTATGGGAGAAAAAATCAAAAAGGCTATCGGCGTTAAAGGCGATTTCAAATCGACAATACTGCCGATGATAAATTACAGCTACGCAAACATTTTTATCGGCGGCGCGGGATACATTATCAGTATGTATTTCACCATTTTCCTTACAGATGTTGTCAATCTTTCGCTGAGGCAGGCAGGTATTGTTGTTATGATTGCAACTGTTTGGGACGCGGTTACAGACCCTGTTATGGGAATGGTCACCGACCGTACGCGCTCAAAATACGGCAAGCACAGACGATATTTGCTTTGGGGCATTCCCCTGCTTCTTGTTTCATATTCGCTTTTATGGAATTCCTACGGTGTGAACGGAAAAGAAGACCCCACGGGTGCAATGGTTTATTTTGTTCTTATTTATATGCTCTACAAAACGGCATTTACCGTTATATCCGTTCCGCATACAGCAATGCTCCCCGAGCTTGCTCCCGAATATAACCTTAGAACTCAGTACAATTCCGTCGGTTATCTTTTTAATTCAGCAGGAATGGTACCCGCTTTTGCCATCGCAGTTTTAATTTTAGGACTGTGCGGCTCAGGAAATGACCTAACCTCCGCTTCGAAAAAACCGTTTTTAATAATCGGTATCGTACTGTCGATTTTCTTTTCCTCAGCAGTATTTATGACCTTTAAAACAACAAGAGAACCCGACTCTACAAATATGAAAAATGAGCCTCTTGACATTAAATATGTTATCCGCGAATACATTCTTGTGTTCAAAAACCGCTCATTCCGCCAATATTTCTTTATGAGTCTGGCGCACCAGTTTTCAACGGGATTTTACCTTAATTCAAAGGTTTACTACATAAAATATCTTGCTAACCAATACAGCAATTACGCATTATTCAACGCAATTGCAGGCGTAGCGGAAGCGGGCGCATTTCCGCTCAACTACGCTCTTACAATGAAATACGGCAAGAAAAAATGCGGTAACATTGTAACGCCGTTAATGATTGCCGGACTCTCCATAGGACTTATTATGCAGTCGTCAGGCGGAAAAAGCTCTTGGATTTGGGTACTGTTAATGCTTGTGAGTATGATTCTGTACCCCTTCGGAATGTCAGGTCTGGGTTTTGTTTCAACTAACATTTTTCCCGACCTTACAGACGTTGACGAGATGATAACAGGCAGACGGCGCGAGGGCGTTATTGCCACCTTCAGCACGCTTATAAAGAAAAGCATAAGCGGAGTTATGGCGGCAATGGTCGGTTTTACTCTTCAGGGCTTCGGGCTTGTTACGGGCGATACGGTTTCACAGTACGAAAAGGTTGCCGGTGTTCCCTTTGCGCAAACTGACAACGCAATACTGGGAGTGCGAATCTGCGTTGCCGTTATTCCCATTATTGCTACCTGTTTATCTCTTTATTTACTTAAAAAATTCCAGATGACAGGTGACGACCACACAATGATTCGCGCGGCTGTCGCTGTAAAGCATAAATACGGAACCGTTACGCTGACAAATGAGGAAATTAAGCGGTGCGAGCTGATTTCGGGTCAAAAGCTTGAGAATACTTGGCTTGGGCAGAATAACAATCCGTTTGAAGAACACAGACTTGAGAAAAACGAAAACGGCGAATACGTAATTCTTATCGAAAAAGAAAATGAGAAAAAACGGCTTGAAGAAGCGGCTGAAAATAAATAAGAGGAGAAAATCTTATGACTGATATTACAAAAACAGAACCTGACAAAAGACCGAGAAACGCCAAAAACACTCTGCTTGATATTTTATTTTATCTTGTTCAGTGGACTTGGGGACTGCCCGTCAATATTGTCGGCGGAATTGCTTATTTAATCTGCACAAGAATTCTTCACCGCCGCCACCAAAAATTCGGCTATGCAAATATAGTGTTCTTGCCGTGGAATTCGGGCGGACTTTCAATGGGACTTTTCATCTTTATGAAAGATAATCACAAGAGCGAAAAGTGGACGTACAACACACGCATACACGAATACGGACACACTTGGCAATGCTTAATTTTAGGCCCGCTGTATTACATTGTCATCGCTCTCCCCTCTGCCGTCTGGTGCAATTTTTTTGAGGGGTACAGGAAGAAAAACAATGTTTCATATTACAAGCTTTACTGCGAGAGCTGGGCAAACGCCTGGGGGCAGAAATTTTCAAAAATGAAAATGGTTGATGTTAAATAATTAAAACACTTGTCTAAAAAATGAGCGGTTCGTTTTGAACCGCTCATTATCTTTTTAATTACTTGCAGAATTTAATTTTGATTCATTTCGGATATATCTGCTCTTTCAGCGCTGTAGTTTACATCTATATTCTTTTTGAAAAGCATATAATCATACTTCGGGAGCCACGAACTGCCGATTTCGCCTTTTTCAAATGCTTCTTTATCACACGCAACATTCATTTGCGCAATACCGTGAAGATTGCCGTCCTCTTTGTAAACAGCGTCCCAAAATGCGTGATGTCCGATTTCCTTTACACTGGAGGGAATATACATATACGTAAGTCCTCTGTCCTTCGTGAAGCAGTCTGAGCCTATTTTTTCAAGTCCCTCCGGCAGTGACGGATAAACCGTCTGGAACATACCTTCTGTGTAGCTTGTTTGCATATTTATTTCGCTGTTCTTGTACGAATAAATTGCGTTGATATTACCTGCATCAAAAAATCCGAGAGTGCCGATTTCCTTTAAGCCTTCAGGCAGATAAACATATCGAAGGTTTGCATAGTTAAAGCACAGCGGACCGATTTTCTTTACGGTGGACGGCAGTACATAAGTGCGAACCTTTAGGTTGTATTCCTCAAAATACTTTTCGTCATACTTTTCCGTAGTACCCCAAAGCTCTTCCATTTCCTTGCCGTCATCGTCAACCAAGTCGGAAACCTGAACCCCCTTTTCATCCAAATGAGCATAGCCGTTCTTTAAACGAAGGTACCTGTCGTGGTCAATCGGGTAGCAAATAATCTCCGTCATATCCTTATTGTAAAGAACGCCGTCAATGTCACAGTAATTCGGGTTGTTTTCATCAACAATAATACGTTGGAGCGCCCAGCAGGAATAGAAGGATTTAGCGTCAATGTCGGTAACGTCAGCACCTATTCTTATTACCTGTAATGTACCGTCGCAGTTAAACGCATATTCGTGAATTTTAGTTACCTTTTTTGATTTGTCATAAGCAACAACATCATTGTCTGCCTGCGCTTCGCCGAGAAGCATACCTGCGTCCTCAGCGTCATAGTCAAGAGAAGCCGTGCCTTCAACGCGAAATTCGGTTATTGAGCCGTTATTGCTGAACTGAATAAGCTCATATTCTCCCGCTTTTCCCTCAATTTCTTTATATTCAAGCGTGCCGGTGTTAAGAAGCGCTCTGACAGAGAAGAAAAGGGAAACCGCAATAGCAAAAATAATGAAAAGTACAAATAAAATTTTCCCGAGTTTTTTATCCTTGTAAGATGCGTTGATTTTGGGAGCCGCAAGACCGTCAATTTGATAAGTCCATATTTCGTCCTCGGGAATTTCGAGAATTTCATCTTCGGTTACCTCAGCCTTTTTAGTTTTTGCTTTATCTTTTTTCATTACGTTCACCCCCGTCAGCCTACAAAACTGCCTTCGGCTGATTCGTCGTGCTCAACCGCCAGTTTTTCGGTTACCTCAGCCCTGCGCTTAAGCACCTGAATAACCTTATTCTGTTTAGCACTGTCATAGTCCCAGAAGAAATAGGGAATAGTCATAAGCAAATAGCCGGCAATGTCAAACAGTATTGGAATAACAATAATTTTGACTCTTGAAGCGTCAACAAATAGTACATCCCAGTTGCTGTTAAATCCGAATTTCAAAAGCAAAATGGGAATAATCAGACCGATAAGCGTTGTAACGGGGCTTGTGAACCAACCGAAAATGCCCGAAAAGCTTTCAAGTCTTTCACCTGAAAGGTACATCTGATAGTCATTAACGCGGATTTCCATATCGTGGTGAACCGCCATGGGTATAGTGTGCGTTGTTTCCATAAGAATGAGCATAATAACGCAGATTATTCCGCAGAGAGTAACATTGTCACCGCAAAGGATAATAGCCGCAACAACAATTCCGTAGCCTATTGCACGGGAAAGATAATAGAAAATCATAATTTGCTTGTATGAAAATCTCTTTATGAAATACGGTGTGAAGAAATCAGGCGGAGTACCTGCAAAGGATACAAGCGAAATGAGAAGTCCGTAGGAAAGTCCGCTCAAACGGAAAGTGTAAAGATACACAACCGTTGTAAATGCAAGCATACCGTTGCCGAGAGAGTCGAGAAGCCCGACAATATTGAGCATCCACTTGTATTTGTTTCGCATTACGCCGAAAATACCGTCCCAAAAGCTGATTTGCACCTTTTCTTCAATAGGCGGCTGCGGTATTCTCTCTTTTATTCTGTTTGAGAAAACCATTGTCAGTATCGCAAAGGATATGAAAATTATCGGGATAACGTATTTGTATACGTTAATGTCAGCCCATTCGTCCTTAAGAAAGCCTATTGCCATAGGAATAACAAGAACCATTACTGAGTTGAGTATGTGCGAGAGTTTAAGAGGATAAGTTCTGACAAGAATTCTTTCCTGCATATTGGGACTGATGTTCTGCGTGCAGGTTTCAAGACAGTTGTTGTATCCGAACAGGTTGTAGAGTGAAAACAGCGCATTTGCAACCCAAACTCTTGTAACAACATCGGCAATATTGTAAACCGGAAGCCAGCCGATAAGTATAACCATTATGCACTTTGGCACAATGTCGCAGTAAAGGAAATATTTGTATCTGCCGAATTTCGGAACAAGCTTTTTGCGCCAGAAAATATTTCGCGCTCCCGCCCAGCCGTTCCAAAGAATATGCGTACCGAGCATTTTAATTGCCGACGCCGCCGAAACGCCTCGTATTGAGTTGAGCGCGGCAACCACGGTGTTCTGCGGATTTAAATACGGCTTAAAGTTGAATGCCATAAGGAAAATTCCGAGGAATATTGAGAAGAAATAAATTGAATAAAGCGTTCGTTCTTTCTTCTTAGGCAAAAAGCCGAGGTTGTCATTTATAATCCAAGCGAGCAAATCCCAAAGCTTTTGCAAAGGCATATTGATAAGCGCAATTGCCGAGAACGCAACATAGGGCAGATTGTAATGAAACATAATAAGGTAACAGCCTGCCGCAAAGCTTATGTATTCAAGAACCTTTGTACCTGAATAATTGCTGCCGACCGCCAGCCATATATCTAAATATTCCTTGTACGGAACATACTTGCCCTCAGCAGGAGTGTTCCAATGCGTTTTGATTTCATTCAGAAGCCATTTCGGCTTATCAAGCAAAGAGGATTTTTGCCCGTTCTTCATAAAATCACTCTCCTAATAAAAATACTTTGCTGAAAAATGTTTATAAAAAAGCACAATACATTTTACCACAAAAGATGCATAGCTTTCAATATATTATTGAATTTTTCCACATTTTATATAAGTTTATTCATAAAAATTATGCAATATAACAAAAATACGGAGCAAAAGCTGCCCCGTATTAAAATCGTTTTATTCAGTTTTATTAAATAACAGACTTAATTCGAATACTGTCACCCGTATCCTCAATTTCAACAAAAGCCGGATGCTCACTGCCTGACTTATTGGGCGTGTGAAAAGTCAGATACAGCTTTTCTCCCGCTGAAAAAATCATTCCGTGACCGCCGTCATCGTCAATCAGCGGGTCTAAATGTTCAAAGCCGCCCGTAATTGTCCCGTTCTTAAACCTTACAACACACTCGGCGTATTTATGGTTAATAAATGTTGACCAAATCATAAGTAAAGTGCCGTTCTTTGTTCTATACATAAACGGTCCGTCCGTAATATAATGCTGAAGAGGGATTTTGTGACGAACCCATTTAGGATCAGCCGCCGAAAACAGCGTTACAGGCTCGCCGACTGCGTGCGTTAAATCCTCGGACAGCTCAATATAACACATTTTGCCGTTGAATATTTCAACATGCTCATAGCAATAAAGCAAATACGGCACGCCGTTTTCAACATATAACGAGCCGTCAATCGCAAAATGATTTTTCGGCGTTACAGCGCCGTTGCTGTGAGGCTTAAACGGACCGAGAGGACTGTCCGCCCTTAAAACATAAGTCCCTCGCTTTTTGTTCTTTTGCGTAAATGAAGCAAACATATAGTAAGCCCCGTTGTATTTATGTACCTCAGGCGCCCAGTTAACTTCAGTATCCATTCCGTATTCTTCGGAATTAAAGCACTCTTTCGGCT
This sequence comes from uncultured Clostridia bacterium, assembly GCA_947364045.1. Classification (GTDB taxonomy): domain Bacteria; phylum Bacillota; class Clostridia; order Oscillospirales; family Acutalibacteraceae; genus Fimenecus. The sequence goes on along the minus strand of CANARN010000050.1, from coordinate 5,802 downwards.
CGCTCCAGTTTTCCAAATCTGTTGACGTGTATACGTCAAATCCGCCGACATTTCTGCCGAAGTCCTTTGCCCTTGTACCGTACATAAAAAATGTACCGTCCTCTGACAAAACAAAAGGATCTCTGATATTTATTTCACTGTTTTTCATATTTGAAAACTCTCCTTTAAAAGCTGAATACAGTAAAAAATACCGTAAACTCAGTTTAAGTTTACGGTATTTTAACAGTATTGTCAAATATATTTTTATTTTATTCAAAAGAACGTACAAAATCTTCAATATCTGCCTTTTCTCTGCCGCCGACAAAACGGTCAACCTCTTTGCCGTTTTTAATAAGCACCACTGTGGGAATACTCAAAACACCGTAAAGCTGGGCAAGCTCGCCCGCCTCGTCAACATTCAGTTTGCAGACCTTATAGCCGTCATTTTCCTCGGCAAATGCGTGTATTTCATCTGCCATCATTCTGCAAGGACCGCACCAATCAGCATAAAAGTCCAAAAGAACGGGCTTTTCTGATTTTAAAACCTCATCGCTGTAATTCATTAAATTTACTTTTGTAATTTCCATTATCGCACACTCCTGTAAAGCATTGCTGCCTTTTCTAAATCTGTTTTGTCTAAACCGCATTTATCGGTATTTCTTGCAAGCATTGTGCCGCGAAGCTCAATGTTAAGGCACGGAAAAAGCGCCATAAACTGATGCTTAACAACCTCATAGCCGACCTCTCCGTCGCCTCCGCTTGTAACCATAATAACCGCCTTGCGCTTCTTCTCAATTGCGCTCTTATTTCTTCGGTAACGGGCTTCAAAATAACGCTGAAAACGGTCTAAAAGGGATTTCAGCGGAGCAGGTACGCTCATATTATACACGGGAGTTGCAAATATTATTATATCTGCGCTCTCGAATTTTTTGAAAAAATCATCTAAATCCTTCTTTGAACAGCCGTCACACGCCTTGCAGTAGCCGCAAGCATTGCACGGTGTGGGATTCAGCTCAAATATACTGACCGTTTCAATTTCCGTGCCTTTAGGGAACTGCCGCAAAAGTGTTCCCAAAAGCTTGGAGGTATATCCTGCTTTCCTCGGCGAGCCGAGAACTGCCAAAACCTTTGTGCCGTTTGTAAATTCTTCATTTCCGTAGTTTATATCCATTACTCTTCCTCTGCCGTTTCTGTTTCCGTATTCTCAGCAGGCTCTTCAGTCTGCTCTTCTTTCTTTTCTTTTAAATTTGCATAACGCTTAATTTTTTGAGTTGTGGTTTTGATAAATTCGCTCTCACGAATGTCAAATTCCTTAATTTTCTTATAATTGGGAAGTTTTTTGTTTACCTCTTTTATCGCCTCGGCAATTGACTGCCTGATTTCCTCCTGGGTTAACTCCTGACGTTTAAGATTTTTCTTAATCTGCTCGTAATTCGGGTAAATTTTTGCCGATACAGTCATTTCGTCATTGGTTTCCGCCCCGAAAACCAAGCTTTCTTCAATAACAGGCGAGCCGTTAAGATAATATTCGACTTCTTCGGGGAAAATGTTCTTTCCGTTCTTTGTGACAATTACATTTTTGCATCTTCCCGTTATTTTGTAGCAGTTATTTTCATCAACCGTACCGAGATCCCCCGTTCTGAACCAGCCGTCCTCAATCAAAACCTCATCAGTAGCCTTTGGGTTATTGTAATAACCGCTCATAACCATCGGTCCGCGAACCCAAATTTCGCCAACGCCCAAATCATCGGGATTGTGAATTCTTGCTTCAACATTCGGAAGCGGTGTGCCGACAGAATCAGGCAGCATAAGCTTATCGTGATTTCCTATTACAAGCGGTGAACACTCTGTAAGACCGTAGCCGATGTAAATGTCAATGCCTATGCGGATAAAGTCCTCGGCAACTCTCGGGTCAAGCGCCGCGGCGCCTGTAATGAGCAAGCGAAGACGTCCGCCGAAAGCGTTTAGTATTTCGCCGAAAATTTTTCTGTCTATGTCTTTAATTCCTACGCTTTTACCGATAGCCGCAGTAGCCTTGCCTATGCCGAACATAAGCTTTCCGCCTTTTTTGTCATTAAGCTTTTTCATTATTCTGCCGTAGATTTTTTCAATCATCAGCGGAACGGTGACAAATACAGTAGGCTTTACCTCCTGCATATTTCTTGTGAGATACCGAAGTCCCTCGCAAAAGGCAATGCAGGCTCCCGAATAAATTATCATTAAAAAGCCGAGAGAGCATTCATAAGTATGATGAATGGGCAAAACAGACAAAAGCTGATCCTCGGGATTTATTTTTACAACGCCCGAAACGCCTATTATATCGGAACAAATATTGTTCATACTCAGGCACACGCCCTTTGAGTTGCCCGTTGTACCCGAGGTAAAAATCAATGAAGCCAAAGCGTCTTTTTGAAGCGTTACGCTGTTTAACAGCTTTTTGCCGTCTTTATACTGCGCTCTGCCTTTTTCAAAATACTCGTCAAAGCTCTCGCCGCACGTACCGTCAAAGCAAATAAACCTTATATTTTCGGGAAGAAGGTCACTCATTTCGGAAAGCTCTTTAATATGCTTTTCGTCAGCAAACACAACTGCCGCGCCCGCATCATTTATAAATTTTGCAACATCTTCCGCCATAAGCTCCTTGTCAATCGGCACAATAATGTTATTACTGCATGTAACGGCGAGGTAAGTTACAGCCCATTTGTATGAATTTACGCCGATAACCGCCATTTTCTCACGTTCGTAGCCGTCTGAAATAAGACTGTTGCCGAGATAGTAAATGTCATGTCGGAATTTTCTGTAGGAAATGTCATAATAAATTCCGTCCTTATTTTTCAGCTTATACGCAGGTCTGTCGGAATACAGTCTTTCACTTCTGTCAATAAGCTCCTTAAAGGTTTCAACATAGCCTACATCATAAAAGGAACTGTTTTTTGGGAATGACGGTTCGTAATTCATCTTTCTTGCCTCACTTTCCTAAAGGAAAATTTTATTTACGCCGATAAGTATATCACACAACATCTGTTTTCTGCAAGTTACTTATCAGAATGTATTTTTTCAATACTTTTCTTATAATCATCATAAGTCATATAAGAATTTATTATTTTCAAAAGCGACGACGCCGAAATTCTTTCGGGAAGCCCTAAGCTTTTGGCTAATTCTTTTCTAATATACGAGCTTTGCTCCCTGCCGCTTATTCCGTCAAGAAAAAAGTCGGTTTTAGTAACTTCTCTGACTGTTACGCGTTCATTTTCGGCACAGTCAATTCCGGCTTTATGCAGCGCCTCCAGAATTGTGTCCTTTGAAATTCCCTCAACGCCGATTTTTCCCTCTTTTGAAAATTCTGTCTTGCGTTTTTCTTTTCCGTAAATGTCGGGAATAAATACATTCGTTATATTTTTACTGTCAGTTATTCCGTTGATAAAGGAACGGATTTTAAAGCCGGCCGAGTCGGAATCGGTCATAATTACTATTCCCTTTGTTTCTGCCAAAAAACGAATAAGCCTTTGCTTTTCTTTATCCTTAAAAATTCCGAAGCCGTCTGTTTCGATAATAAGAGCGTCAATAATTCCCGACAGCTTTATTTTATCATATTTTCCTTCAACAATTACCGCTTGGTTTATTTTAATCATAAATCCACCGTAAAAACTGTACCGTTACCGCGCCAATATAAGTGATAATTTTACTATCAGCCGTTCAAGAACCATTTCCCCGCCCTGCGCGGTGCTTTTAAGCAACCTGTCGCTCTCGGAAAAACAGTCAAAGCACTCGCGAAGCTGTGAATCCGAAATACGCGAAGCTGACTTAGCGCCGTTTGTGAGTCTGAATTCTTTATTTTTATAGTCAAATAATTTTGCAGGATACGTTGCACTCTCTCCGCCTGAAAGAGCAGTTTTTGCGCGGTAAATGTCCACAAAGGACATAAGTATTACGGCAAAAATGTCAATAGGCTCCGCTTTATTCTGCATAAGTGTGTGAAGCAATTCAAGGGCATTTCTCGGATTGCCGTTAAGTATAAATTTGGATAGGTCGTAAACGCGCGCCTCCAACGAACGAACAGCCGTTTCGTCAATATGGCCTTTGGTTATCTCATTTCCCTGCCCTGCGAAAAACGCCGCCTTTTGCGTTTCGTTAAAAAGAACATTCAACGAGTCACCTGTAAGGTCAATTAAATAATTCGCCGCTTCTCCCGACATTGCGCAGCCTTGCTTTGCGGCATAGCCGATAACTGTTTTAACAAGAGCGCTTCTTGTATACTTGGCAAAATCAACTGCCGCCGCCTTTTTGGAAAAAGCGTCTATAACCCATTTATGCTTGGAATTTTTCGGCGAAAGCGAAATACTGTCCATCCAAAAAACAGTAATTGATGTATCCGGCTGCCTGTCAAGAAAAGCCGTCAGCTGCTCCTTTTGTTCTGAATTTAACGAATCCAGCGGAAAATCGTGAGCAATTACAACACAGTAATCGCTCATAAACGGCATACTCTGAGCGCCCTCAAAAACATCGTCAAAGGTATTTTCCTTGCCGTCATATTTTCTGAAGCTGAAGGTTTCGCTTCCCGGTGTAACAAATTCAGAGCAGATTTTTTTAATATAAAACTGCTTTAAATATTCCTCATCGCCGAAAAACAGATAGCAATTATTCATTTGTCTGTCTTTAATCTGCCGTTTTAAATCTTCCTCGTGAATAAGCGCCATTAAAAACTCTCCGAAAAGTAAATTTTTTCTGTGTCGGGATAAACCGTAATCTGTTCTTCGGTAACCGAAACGATTTGCGAAGACTCGTTTTTTAGATATTTTTCCGCTTTCTCTCCGTAAAGATTAAAAGCGTCCGCACTTAAAATGATTATATCATATTTTCTGTTATTTTCCAATAGATTTTGACAGGAAATATCCGAAGAAACAAAAATATCGCTATTCCCACAGGTTATTACCGCCGTTTTTGATGAAAAAGGTGTCACGGATATTACTCCGTTAACAGTTACTGCTTTAACATTTTCGTGATATTCTGCGCACTTAAGCCTTGAGTCTGCATTTTCACGGAAAGCAAGTAAGCGCGACGGATAATCATTTGTTATATTCTTTATTTCAGCAAATGTGTAAATGTCTGTATCGTCTGCATAAATACAGCCGATTGTTTTAAGGTTGTGTCTGCTCAGCATATTGCCCGCAATATAATTTGCATTTGTTTTCTCCGTTCCGAAAAATACGCTGTCAACGCCGTCACGTACTAATATGCAAATTCCGTTACTATCCGCAAAAATGTCTGCCGACGGATGTGTAAGCTCAAAGCTTGTATTAGCGAAAGAAGTAAGCGCAAAGCCAATTATTAAGACAGAGGATACAATTACATTTCTTGCCCTTTTTCGCTTTCTGAGCAGAAACATCAGCACTGTCGAAATTATGACGGCAAAGACAAGAAATACTTTAAAATACCTCGACCGAACAGAAACCGTTGAAAAGTTCAGCATACCTATTTTCTCAGCGAAAAATATTATCGCTTTTGTTATTATACCCGCTATGTAAAAAATACATTTTGACAGCGGAATAACGCTTAAAAAGTGAGCAATTACGCCGAGTACGGTTAAAACCATAAGAACCGATGACAGCTCTACTATAAAAATATTTGAGACAAAGGAAAACACAGGAAACATATCAAAGTAAAGAATAAATACGGGCAGTGTAAAAACAGATACCGATATGCTTACCGATAATGAGTCAGCAGTTAATCTTCCGATAAAGCTCTTTGTTATAAGCCGTCCTGATTTAGATTTATAAATAAACGTATGTATTCTGCGTGAAAACAAAACGAGTCCGAGAACAG
>CANARN010000049.1 GCA_947364045.1 uncultured Clostridia bacterium | reverse complement strand
TTTTAGTAAATTGTATTAAAAAAATTGCAATATAGCTAAAGATTTGATAGAATATATCGTGAATATGTGTGCCGATATGAGTTTTTTATTTTCGGCGCTTGCGATATATTGTATTTTTTTATAAAGGGTGTTGAATTTATGTATTTGCTTTCTGTATTTTCCGATTTTTTACAGGATTTTAAGCAGGCAATTATTTCTTTTGATAAAATTTCAGATGTTCTTGACGTTTTGCTTGTTGCATTTATAATTTACAGCGCGATTAAATTAATCCGTGAAACAAGGGCTATTCAGCTTGTAAAAGGCGCAATTTTGCTGGTCGTTCTTTATTCTCTTGTTTCACTTTTTGAAATGCAGGTCAGTAAATACCTTTTGAGCTTTGTTTTCAGTGATTTGCTTGTTATTCTTGTAATTATTTTCTCACCTGAAATCCGACATGCCCTTGAAAGTGTGGGCAGAAGCTCGGTTTCAAAGCTGAACATTTTTAATTTTGTAAATAAAGACAATATTTTTAAAAGAGAGAAAATTGAAACGGCAATTAACGGCGTTTGCAAAGCTTGCGCCGATATGAGCGATAAAAAAATAGGCGCGCTTATTGTTTTCAAAAAAGAAACTATGCTCGGAGAAATAATTGACACGGGTACTTTTGTCGATGCGGCGGTTTCCGCAGAGCTTATCGGTAATATATTTTTTCCGAAAGCTCCGATGCATGACGGAGCCGCAATAGTTGAGGACGGAAGAGTCATTGCCGCGGGCTGTATTTTGCCTCTTACGGGAAATATAAATATTTCAAGTGAACTCGGCACACGTCACAGAGCGGCTATCGGAATGAGCGAAACAAGCGATGCCATTGTTGTGGTGGTTTCTGAGGAAACAGGAAGTATTTCGGTAGCAGAGAAAGGCGTTCTCAGAAGGGGAATATCCGACGGCGATCTTCGTGAAATACTAATGAAGAATTTCATTAAGGACGATACCGACAACAGCAGTAAATTCAGGAAAATTTTCAGAGGTAATAAAAATGAGCAGTAAACCTATAAATATAAAAAAAGCAAAATTTTCTGTATCCGGAATTATAAGAAATAACAGAATATTAATGATTTTGTCCCTTATAATTTCATTCGGACTTTGGATTTGGGTGGCTGTTGAAAAGAGTCCGATAGTTCAAACGGTTATTTCCGATGTCCCTGTCAATTTTGATTTAAGCGGAAGTATCCCCGAACAGCTCAATCTTCAGATTTTCGGCGATCAGAATTTTAAGGTCGATGTTACAGTTTCCGGTAAAAAGTATATTTTAGCGTCTCTTGACAAAAAAGATATTATTGTTTCTGCTGTTACAAATTATGTTGACAGCTCAGGCTCAAAGACATTGCAGCTCAAATGCTCAGCTGCAGACGGCTCTGAGGACTTTGACATTATTTCTCTGTCGAAATCATATATTGAAGTTTACTTTGATATATTTAAGCAGGTTGAGCTTCCGTTGCAGGCCGAATTTACAAACGATATAAATTCCTATATTCCCGATAACTGCATTTTAGGCGACATTGTTTTTTCAAAACAAACCATTACTGTAAATGGACCGGCTACTGAAATTAACCGAATAAGCAAAGCGGTGGCAAAGACGGGTATTACGGAAAAATTAGAAAAAAATACAACTCTTGTACCGGAAATTACATTAGTTACAGAGGATGGCTCAAATCTTATGTATTCTGAAATCGACGGTGAGAGTAAAGATATTACAATGTCGATTCCTATTTTAAAAAAGGTAACGCTGCCTGCGTCTGTAACTTTTAAAAATGCGCCTGCAAATTTTGTTTCAGAACCGCTGAAATACAGCGTATATCCGAAAAATGTAACGGCGGCTGTGCCGATTGATCTTGTTGAAACGATGAAGTCAATCCCTGTGACGTCAATTGATTTCTCCGATATTACCAATGGTCTTAATACCTTTACAGTTTCTGCGGCGGACATAGACGGAATTATGACCGTTCCCGAAACAGCTTCAAAATTCAGGGTAACGGTTGACGCCTCGCAAATGACATCCAAAACAGTTATTGTTCCCGCTTCAAAGACAAAAATTGTAAACGCAGATACAAATTATGATGTTAAGGTTGCCGATCAGCGTGATTTGACATTTACGGTTATCGGCGATGAAGATGCAATAAAGGGAATTGACGCGAATGATATTACTCTTACTGCCGATTTACAGGGTATAGCGATTGATGAAAGCTCTGCTTCAGCAGTTGTTACCGCTGCAACTTCAAGCGGAAAATGTTGGGTATGCGGCAAAAATGATATTAAGATTTCCGTAACAAAAGTTGAGTAAGCTATAACTGAATTTGACGAATTTACATTGTATCGGAGGGGCTGTAAGTGAAAAAGCGTATATTAGCTGTTTCTGCAATTTTTCTTTGCATTTGTTTTTGCTTTTCGGGCTGTGATTTTACGGTTTCATCTGCAAAGGAGCTTATCCGCCCTCCGAAAATAAGCGGTGAAATAAGTTCTCTTCAGCAAGCGTTTGAAAAAAGTCTCGGAAATGAATTTGTTCAAATGAAAACTCCCATAAAGGGTGAAAACCGATCGTCATATATTATTTTTGACATTGACAGAGACGGCAGCGACGAAGGACTTGTTTTTTATTCAGAGCATTCGGCTGATGAATATGCACGTGTTGCCGTTTTTAAATATGACGGCAGTGAATGGAAAAATATATCTGTTATTGTGGGATTAGCAGAAGAAATTTACGAAGCTGGATTTAATGATATAAACGGTGACGGTAAATATGAAATTTTGCTTTCATGGTCAACATTAAATCCGGACTCATCATCTGAAGAAACATTGACACTTGTTGGTAACAGAATACTTACCCTTTATAAGTTCAGCAACAGCGCGATGACTCTTTTAAGAACTGAGGATTTTACTAAATTGTATGTTTCTGATTTTAACGGTGACGGTGCTGATGATATTTTTCTTTCAACAGTCAATATTTCTTTTGATGTAAGCAGAACCACAGGCAGAATAATTACATTCAACAGTGACTGCTCTGTAAGTTTTGATAAGTCATTTTCACTTATAGGTATGTTAGACATCTTCGGAATAACATCTGATTCCGTAAAATTAGGTGAAAAGCGATATACAAGAATTTATGTTGACGGAATTTTAAGCGAGGCGGCTTTGGTAACAGATGTTATTCAGTTTTCTGCTTTTGACAGCAAAATTACTTTACCGCTTCACAGTCAGGACTCGAACGATGTGCCGATGACTGCAAGGTCAAATAAAATATACTCATCTGATATAAATTCGGACAGAATTATTGAAATACCTACTCTTCAGGAGCTTCCGTTCAGCAAAAGGATAGAAAATAATACGAATTACAAAACTAATTCTCTGAATTTAGTTGTTTGGTCACAGCTTGAAAATAATAAAACCGTTCCGGTACTTAAAACCATTTATAATAAAGCAAACAATTATTATTTCGTTTTTGAAGAAGATTGGATTACAAAAATAACTGCGGTTTATAATGTAAACAGCTCTTTACTTGTGTTCTATTCAGTTAAAAACGGTGTGATTTCTGATAAGCTGTTTTCCGTTATGACTTTTTCGAAATCCGACTGGAGCAGTAATAAATATGATTTTGATTTGCTTTTTGACGGTGATGCTTATGTATACGGTTATAAATATGAACCGAATGAATATATATCCAAACAGGAAATTAAAGATAATTTTGTAGTAATGTCTTAGGAGGTCACAGTGAAAAAGGTTTTGATTGCAGAGGATGAAGCATCCATAAGGGATTTCGTCGTAATTAATTTACGCAGAAGCGGTTATGAGGTATTGGAAGCTTCTAACGGAACTGAGGCTATGAAGCTGTTTGACAGCAACAGCGCTGATATTGACATTGCTATTCTTGACATTATGATGCCTGGAGCCGACGGATTAGAGGTTTGCAAATATCTCAGAAATAGGAGTAAACGAATAGGAATTATTATGCTTACTGCGCGTACTCAGGAGATGGACAAGGTAACCGGGCTTCTGGTAGGGGCTGACGATTATGTTACAAAGCCTTTTTCACCGTCGGAACTGATGGCGAGAATTGATGCGATTTACCGCAGAGTTACATTGACCGCCGAGGGCGGAGATAAAATCAGGGAGCTTGAAGGCAGCGCTGTTACCTTAAATGAATTTACTCTTGACTTGCGCAGTCATTCCCTTACCAAAAACGGTGTTCCTATTGATTTGACTCAGGTTGAATTTCAGATTATGGAATATTTCTTTTCAAATCCCAATGCGGCGCTGAGCAGAAGCGACATATTAAAATTTGTTTGGGGAGATACTTATTTCGGTGACGAAAAAATTGTTGATGTTAACATTCACAGACTGAGAAATAAGGTTGAAGAAGAGCCGTCATCTCCCGTTCATTTAATCACAGTGTGGGGTATGGGCTATAAATGGATAGTTTAATTCAGTCATAAATCCGAAAAGGCGGTGAACGTAGTGGTAAAAAACAGTATAGTAAAACGCTGGGTTTTAACTGTGCTTTTAAGCATTATTGTAGTTACGGTTGCGTTTGCTGTTTTTTTGTGCGTTATTTTTCGTACTAATTATTATAATGCCGCAAGAATGACGCTCGAATCCCGTTCTTCAGAGGTTGTACTGTCGTATTTTAATAAGGCTTCGTTGTCTTCCGAGGAACAGTTTATTAAAACTGCAAGGACTTTCGTAGAAAATTTTTCAGACAAAAGCGTTATGGAGGTATGGGTAATTGACTCAGGCGGAGGAGTTCTTGTTTCTTCAACAGGCATTTCGGTAAATAATGAAAAATATCCCGATTACAGCTATGCTAAGGCGGACGGTAAGTTCGGCGAATGGATAGGCAAAAACTCAAACGGCGAAAAAGTAATGGCACAGTCTTATATGCTTCCCGAAAGTGAGGTTGTAAGCTCTGCCGCAGTGCGTTATATTGTTTCGTTGCAGGATATTGACCGACAGCTTACTTTTATTTATATAATTGTTGCTGTGATAGCGGCTTTTATTATTTTTTTAGTAATAACCTCAGGCGCTTTTTTTATTCGCTCAATTATAAATCCTGTAAAAAAAATAAATGAAACAGCAGAAAGAATTGCAAACGGCGATTTTGACGTATCTATTGAAAAATATAAATATAATGATGAAATAGGTCAGCTTTGCGAAACAATAAATCATATGGCTCACGAAATCAATGAGTCTGAACAATTAAAAAACGAATTTATATCAACTGTTTCCCACGAATTGCGTACGCCTCTTACAGCTATTAAGGGCTGGGGTGAAACTATCCGTTGTTCCGAAGGGGACAGGGAGATTACAGAAAAAGGCATAAATGTCATTGTAAAAGAAAGCGAACGCTTAACAGAGCTTGTCGAGGAGTTGCTTGATTTTTCACGAATGGAAAACGGCAAGATGTCACTTAAAATCAGCAGAATTGACATTGTAAAAGAGCTTTCTGATGTAATTGAGGCTATTCAGGAGAGAGCAGAGCGGGAACAGATTAAAATTGTTTCAGATATATCTGCGGGTCACATTTATATAAATGCGGACGGCAACCGATTAAAACAGGTTTTTGTCAATGTTATCGACAATGCAATCAAATACGGTAAAAGCGGCGGTTTTGTTAAAATTACGCTTAAACGGTTAAACAACAGTATAAGAATTACTGTTGAAGACAACGGCTGCGGTATTTCCAAGCACGATTTACCGAAGATAAAAGAAAAGTTTTTTAAAGCCAATAACAGCGCAAGAGGAAGCGGAATAGGTCTTGCAGTTTCAGATGAAATAATAGCCCTGCATAACGGAGAGCTTAATTTTGAAAGCGTTATAGGCGAGGGAACAACGGTTACAATAAATTTACCTATAAATGCTTAGAAAGGGAAACACTATGAGCGAAAAAGCAAAACATAAAACATCTGTAGGCGGTCAGGCACTTATTGAAGGAATAATGATGAGGGGTCCCGCAGGCAATGCAATGGCTGTCAGAATGCCCGACGGTACAATTGATGTTGAGGTAGACCATAATATACCTCTTGTAAAAAAGCATAAAATTCTCGGAATACCGCTGGTGAGAGGTGTTGTTGCCTACATTGATTCAATGGTAAGCGGATATAAATATCTTATGAAGTCTGCTGATAAATCGATGACAGAGGAAGAAAAAGAGGGGGATATGTCAAAGCTTGACCGTTGGCTTACCGACCATATGGGTCCTGCGATGATGACTGTAATCGGCATTATATCAACTGTTTTAGGTTTAGCGTTGGCACTTGTAATTTTTATGTATCTTCCAACACTTTCTGTGGATAAGTTTGACGAATATATTGTACGAGGAGCTGACCTTTCAAAATTTCATCCGCTTTTTGAGGGAATTATGCGAATAATTATTTTTGTACTGTATATGTGGCTGGTTTCAAGAACGAAATCAATAAAGCGTGTTTTTATGTACCACGGTGCTGAGCATAAAACGATATTCTGTTATGAAAACGGTCTTGATTTGACTGTCGAAAATGTGAGAAAAATGAGCCGTTTTCACCCAAGATGCGGTACAAGCTTCATTTTTGTTATTTTGATTATAAGTATTTTAATTACGTCTGCCCTTGTACTGATTTTTCCGAATTTACAGTATGTCAGCAGACCGATTTGGATTTTACTTAAATTTGCAATTTTACCTCTTGTGACAGGCATAGGATATGAATTTATTAAATATGCAGGTAGACACGAGAATGCAGTTGTAAAATTTTTGTCAGCTCCCGGTCTTTTAATGCAGAGAATTACTACGGTTGAGCCGACTGATGACATAATTGAGGTAGGAATCGAAGCACTAAAAGCCTGTATTACAGATAACCCGGAGGATGACAGAATTTAAATGACCCTTTTTGAGTTATATAAAAAAACAGCAGACGAGTTGTCATTCGGCGGCTGCGGTGAGTTTGAAGCTAAGGTTATTTTTGAGGATATACTTAATGTGGGAACAAAGCCGTATGATTACGCCACTGTCGAAGCTGCCGAAAATCAAATTCTGCTTATGAATGAAATAATTGAAAGGCGGAAAAGCAATGAACCGCTTCAGTACATTGTAGGCAGATGGGATTTTTACGGTTTTGAATTTAAGGTAGGGGAAGGCGTTTTAATTCCCAGACCCGAAACGGAAAACCTTGTTGAATATGTTTTAAATGAAATTAAAAATATTAAAAATCCAATTGTATTCGATTTGTGCTCCGGAAGCGGATGCATAGGTCTTACAATCGCTAAACTAAGACCTGATGCAACTGTTTATCTTTTTGAAAAAGAGGATAAAGCATTTAATTATCTCAATAAGAACCTCGGCTGTTTCAGTTTGAAAAATGCTGTACCGGTTAAATGTGATATATTTAATTTCGATTTCTCAGATTTGCCTGAAGCGGATTTAATTATATCTAATCCGCCGTATATAAAAAGTGATGAAGTACCTTTATTACAGGAAGAGGTAAAAAAAGAACCTGTTTCCGCACTTGACGGTGGCAAAGACGGATTGGACTTTTACAGATGCATTGCGTCAAGGTGGATTAAGAAAGCAAAAAAAGACGGTTTAATTGCTATGGAGTGCGGCGACGGACAATCAGATGAAATAATTTCGCTGTTTAAGAGCATAGTTTGTGAAAAAAAGGTAATTTTTGATTTCAATAATATTGACAGAATCGTAGCTTTTAGAATATAATATTCTTTTAAAGAAAGGATTAGCTTATGCTTTTTAATTTTTTCAGAAACGGATTGGATTTTGAATCTTTAATTATATATTTGTTTTCTATGGCATTTGTAGTTTTTTGTACATTGCCGATTCACGAGTATGCCCATGCGCTTGTGGCAACAAAGCTCGGTGACCAGACCCCTCGACTTCAGGGCAGGCTTACGTTAAATCCTATGGCACATATATCTCCGTTAGGCGCTTTGATGATTTTCCTTGTGGGCTTTGGCTATGCGAAACCGGTCGGCGTTAATCCGAGAAACTTTAAAGACGCTAAAAAAGGAATGGCGGTTGTCGCTTTGGCGGGTCCCGTTTCCAATTTAATTATGGGATTTATTGCAGAGTTTTTTGCAATGGTATGCTTGAGATTTTCTGTAAATGCAAATGAATCTTTCCTTTTAACTGCTGTATATCTGTTTTTTAATTATGCCGCAATTGTAAATATTCAGCTTGCTGTATTTAATTTTCTGCCTATTCCGCCGCTTGACGGTTCAAGAATTTTGCAGCTTTTAATTCCTTCAAAGTATTATTTTAAATTTATGCAGTATGAGCGGTATATTATAATTGTAGTTTTCGTTCTTCTCTTTACAAATATTTTGACAGTTCCGCTGTCGTATTTGACCAATTTGATTTTTAATCTTTTCAGAGCTTTATTCAGATTGATTTTGTTTTAATATATCGGTGTACTATGGAAAAAATATCCTATAAATTAGAGGCGTTTGAAGGTCCGCTTGACCTTTTACTGCATCTCATTTCAAAGCACAAACTGAATATTTATGATATACCCATAGTAACACTGGTTGAGCAATATGTAGAGTATGTCAGACAAATGCAGGAAAGCGATATGTATGTTGCGTCGGATTTTCTTGAAATGGCGGCAAGGCTTGTATATCTAAAATCTGTTTCTCTGCTTCCTGTTTACACTGAGGCGGAGGAGTTAAAAAAGGAGTTACAGGGCGAGCTTATTGAATACCGTGATATGAAGCTTATTGCGCAAAAGCTGTCTGAAACAAATACTCCCGGTTTTGACTGCTTTGTAAGAGAACAGCTAAAAATGGATATTGACCAGACTTACAGGCGTATTCACGAGCCTCAGGAGCTTATCAGTGCTTATATTTCCGCAGCGGGAAAAAAAATAATTATACCTCCGCCTATAGAGGCTTTTCGTGAAATTGTTGTAAAAAAAATTGTTTCTGTTAGTTCAAAAATTTCAAATATTTTCTCAAAGCTTAAAGTAAAGGGCAGTAAGGCAGCATTTAAATCATTTTTTAGCGATGCTGCATCGCGTTCTGATATGGTAGCTACCTTTTTGGCAATCTTGGAGCTTACAAAATCAAAGAAAATTGTTGTTACGGGTGATGGGGAAAATTCCGAAATTGAGCTTATAGACAGTAAAATGGATGAGGTTAGCGAAGAATGGAACGAATGAAAGCGAGCAAAATTCAATCTGCCGTTGAAGCAATACTTTTTGCGGCAGGCGAGCCTGTTGAGCTTCAAAAAATAGCTTCTGTTTTTGACATTGAACCTGAACTTGCCGACAGAATTCTATATAATCTTGCGGCAGAGTTGGATGAACGCAAAAGCGGAATTTGTCTTTTGAAGCTGGGAGATAAATATCAGCTATCGAGCAGAACGGAGTATGCAGATATAATCAGAGATTTCCTCGAACTCCGAAAGAACACGCCGCTGTCGCAAGCCGCATTTGAGGTCTTGGCTGTAATAGCCTATAATCAGCCTGTTACAAAATCCTTTGTTGAACAGGTGAGAGGCGTTGATTGCTCAGGCGTTATAGCAACTCTTTGCCAAAAAAAGCTTATTGAAGAGCGTGGAAGGCTGGATTTGCCCGGCAGACCGCTTCTTTACGGTACAACTCCTGAATTTTTGAGGGTATTTGCTATTTCTTCTCTTGATGAGCTTCCGCCTCTTCCCGTCAACTGTGATACGGAAAACGGTGAAGCTGATAGCAAGCAGGATGATAAAAGTAATGACGAATAATATATAGATTAATTTTTAGGGAGGTGATGAGTTGACAGCACTTTACATAATCGGCGGAATTATAGCGTTTTTTGTGCTTATTTTAAGTATAAGAATAAATATAAGCGGCGATTATACCGATGATTTTTTTCTTACAGTTTCATGGCTGTTTTTGAAATTTAAAATTTTCCCTTGGGAAAAGAAAGAAAAGAAGAAAAAAGAACCGAAAAAGAAAGAGCAGGCTCCCGAAGAAGAGGCTCCGGAGGACAAAAATCCGTCGGAAAAGAAGGATAATATTTTTGTTACTTTTTATAAAAATAAAGGCTTTGAAGGTGTAATAGAGCTTATAAACAATGCCGCATATTCACTAGGAAGAATGATTAATTCTTTCAGAAAGCACATTGTTTTAAGAGAATTTTTCCTTAATATGATCGTTTCTGTAAATGGGGACGCGGCGGCGACGGCAATTCAGTACGGAAGAGTCTGCCAAAGAGTATTTCCTGCCCTTTCTTTTATTTGCTCAACTCTCCCTGTGAAAAAATACAATGCTATTGTTGAACCTGATTACCTCGGAAGCGGGAATTCGGCTGAATTTTCATTTAAAATCAGCATAAGACCCATATTCTTTACAAATGCTTTAGTAGTTTTAGTGTTCAGACTCATATTTAAGGTTGGTATTAAATTCCTGAAGGGAATTAAAAACAATAAAAATAAAATTTCTGATAAAGGCGGTGCTATTGATGAAAGATAAGTCATCATCTGCGGCAGGTATTCTTGAAAATACCATTGAAAAGGTTAAGGACCTTGTAAATGTAAGCACAATAATCGGTGAGCCGATTTCTGTTCAGGGCGGAGTTACGATTATTCCCGTTTCAAAGGTTACATACGGCTTTGCTTCGGGCGGCTCGGACTTCCCCTCAAAATCAAATCAGGAGATTTTCGGCGGCGGCGGCGGAGCAGGCGTAACTATAACTCCTGTTGCTTTCCTTGTTATTGACAAGTACGGTAATGTCGAGATTAAACATATTACAGCATTTGACAATGCCGCAGAGCGTCTTGTAAGCCTTGTTCCCGAAATGTTTGATAAGGTAAATGTTGCCGTAAACAAAGCTAAAATGGACAAAGCTTTTGACAGAGCGGTTGCAGACATTGCTGTTACTGCGGAGGAGAATATGACTGAATCTGCAGAATAATATATTCTTAAAACCATCTCTGAAGCATAGTATTTTTTGGTGATGGTTTTGAAAAAAATATTTATTTTGCTTATAGCTTTTCTTCTGATTATAACATTTACACTGCCCGGTTTTGCAGAGCCGTCGGTTTCTGCGAAAGCGGCAGTGGTTATTTGCGCAGACAGCGGCGAAATTGTCTATTCTAAAAATGCGGATATGCGCTTGCCAATGGCTAGTACAACTAAGATTATGACATCTTTGATAGCTTTGGAAAACGGCGCTGATGATAATTTAATTACGGTTACCGATGAAATGGTAAGAGTTGAAGGAACTTCTATGGGGCTTCGGAACGGTGACAGTGTTTCAATGTTATCTCTCGTTAAAGGTATGCTCATTTGCTCAGGCAATGACGCCGCAAATGCAACAGCATATCTGATTTCAGGCGGAACAAAACAGTTTGCAAGTCTTATGAATGAGCGCGCCAAACAAATTGGAATGAATAATACACATTTTGTTACTCCTTCTGGGCTTGACGATGACGGTCATTATTCTACGGCATACGATATGGCTATTTTAGGTGCAGAGGCTATTAAAAATCCTGTTTTTCTGAATATTTGCTCTTCAAGGTCAGTTAAGGCTTATTACGGTTCTCCGCCTTACAGACGGGTGCTTACCAATCACAATAAGCTTCTCTCTGTGTCAGAGAATTATATCGGCGTGAAAACAGGATTTACTAAAAAGAGCGGAAGATGCTTAGTTTCTGCAATGCGCCGTGACGGAAAAACGCTTGTGACTGTTACTTTGTCCGCTCCGAATGATTGGGATGACCACGAAAAGCTGTATAATTATGCTCTGCCGCTTGTTAAATCAGTTTCGGTTTCCTGTGAAAATTTGCCGAAACTAAAGGTAGTCGGCGGAAAAGAAAATTTTGTTTCGGTAGCTTTATCCGAAAAAATTGATTATACTTTTTTAGAAAAGCAGTTGTCATATACTTATAAAATTTATATTAAACAGTTTGAATATGCGCCTGTTTTGAAAGGCGAATCTGTCGGTTACGTAGATTTTTACAGCGGCGGCAGATTTTTAAAATCGGTTGATTTAATCACTGAAAAAGATGTTTTATCCTGAAGGAGTAATAATGGCAGAAACACAAGTAAGACTTCAAAAATATCTTTCCGAATGCGGAGTTGCATCTCGCAGAAAAGCAGAAGAACTTATTGCGGCAGGCAGAGTTAAGGTGAACGGTAAGCCTGCTTCAATCGGTGACAAAATAACTCCGGGCAAAGATACTGTTGTTGTCGCAGGTAAAAAAATAATAAAAACAAAAAAGCAC
>CANARN010000048.1 GCA_947364045.1 uncultured Clostridia bacterium | reverse complement strand
GTTTGTTATCATTCAACTGAATATGGTTTTAACTTACTTACTTACTTACTTACTTTATTATTCGTAAATTAAACGGTTATTATTAATTAACAAAATACAAATTTCGGTAGGGTGTTGAAAAGTTAAAACTTTGTTTAAGTTGTTGAAAAGTGAATTGTTAATTATACAAAATAAATATTTTATATCAAGTAGGGAGGATTTGATTGTACAAAATTTGGGAAATATAAGAGTTTATAAATATTGCTTTTAAGGTAGAGTTAAGCTAATATACACTATATTAGGATATTAGGTAATATATTTAAATGACGATTAGTGTTTTTGTATCAAATATAATCAAGTAAAAATTCTCAGCAGAATACATTTTTTATATGCATTTCAAAATATTATTTTAAATTATTTTTTGTAAAATCTGATTTTAAGAATTCTTTTTATTTTTCAGTAAAAAAATCAACCGATAATTATTTTTTTATGATACTTTTGCATAATAAAATAATTATAATAACGAGAGCAAAGTATCGAACGGTTTTGATTTGATTGTTTTTGAATTATATACAAATTTTTTTGGAATTAATTCAAATCAGATTTTATTTTTATATAATGCAACAATTATTATTTTATTGTTGTATTGCTATTTCGGATGAAAAATATTATAATTGTTACATAAATTATACAAAATATTTTGTGAAACAGTTTCACGAAAGGATATGTAAAATATGAATATTTCGTGTAATGACCCACGTCTTCCTTATCTTGTTAAAGATTTTTTGGTATACATGGATGTTATTAAAAATAAATCAGCCTTGACAATAAGTGAATATGCGTCCGACTTGACGCTGTTTCTAAAATTTTTAAAGCTTTACAAGGGTCTTGTCCCCTCTTCAACCGATTTTGATGATATAGCGATAGACGACATCGATGAAAAATTTATAAAAGATATTTCCCTTACTGACGCGTATGCTTTTCTTTCATATTGTAAAAATGAACGTGACAATCATGAAGCTGCCAGAGCCAGAAAGGTTTCTACTATAAGGGCTTTTTTTAAATATCTTTCTATGCAAAAGCAAATTATCGAAAAGAATCCTATGGAAGTACTTGATTCGCCAAAATTAAAAAAAGCTTTGCCTAAGTATTTAACCTTAGAGCAAAGCATTAAGCTATTAAATTCTATTGACGGGAAATACAAAGAGCGCGACTACTGTATTTTGACTTTCTTTTTAAACTGCGGATTGCGTTTGTCTGAACTTGTTGCATTGAATTACAACGATATTCGCGATGACGGTACAATGCGAGTTACCGGTAAGGGAAATAAAGAACGGACTGTATATTTAAATGAAGCGTGTTTTGATGCATATAAAAGCTATATGGCAGTACGGCCTAAAGACTGCATTTCATTTCCTGACAGAAACGCGCTTTTTATTAGCGCCCGTCTTAAAAGAATAAGTCCTAAAACCGTTCAGCATATTGTTTATACAGCTCTTGAAAATGCCGGACTTGAAGGTTATTCTGCGCATAAGCTGCGTCATACTGCCGCAACTCTTATGTATCAGCACGGAAATGTGGATGTACTTGTTCTTAAAGAAATTCTTGGTCATGAAAACTTAGGTACAACTGAAATTTACACTCACATTGTAGATGAGCAATTGAAAAAGGCATCTGAATTAAATCCGCTTGCAAATGTTAAACGAACTTCTACTGAAGACTGATTCTTTCGGCAAACGATGCTAACAGAAAAGAATTAATCAGCGCAAAAGACAGGTCAAAAAGTGTAATTAAAATAAACTTTATTAAAAACAGCTGAAGAAGCCCTTCTTTAGTTGTTTTTCTTTGTATTATGCAGTTCGTAAGAGCTTTGCTCATTGAAAAGCCTTCATTTGTGAGTGCTATAAGCGTTGAACATGTAACCGAAAAATAAGGTACAAAAAATATCAGAGAAAACAATACGCCGTTTAGCTCGTATTTATTATACATTAATGCACCGATGTATCCTGCAAAAAAAGTTTTAGTGACAGGCACAAGAGAAATAAATATATTGCCGAAAAGGTTTGTCCCTAATATAAAGCACGTTGCAATAAATATTATTTCTATACTGCAAAGCGTTTTAAATATATTTGTAAAGTTTTCGCTTTGTATTTCTTTTATTATGTTGATAAAATGCTGTTCAAATTCTGCCGTTGACATTTTAGCATAGAACAGCGCGCCGAGCAAAACCGAAAATACCGATGAGAATGAAACGATAATTCGGAAAATATTAATATTTTTTTCATACGGTCTTACATCAACATTTCTTTTAGGCTTAGGAATAAATTTTCTCCGTCCTAAGCGAAGACTCTTTAAGCTTATAACCTTGTTCATAAACTTCCACCTTTACTTTAATTTATTTTCTTCTTTTGGTATTTGCGCCGGTTATCCCACCCAGCACAAAAAATACTGTTGCAATTGTATAAAGAATGCAGGAATCGGCTCTTATATGTCCCCGGCTTACAAGCAAAAGGATTATTGTAAGTATTAAATTAAATGCTAACGATGAAATTAAACCCGACAATATGCCTTTCAGAGTACAGCTTTTTGAGGATATAAATCCACCGATAAAGGATGATAAAACTGCGCTGAAATAGAAATAGCTTATATAATTGTCGGCGAGCTTTTCCGATTTTAAAAGAATTAAAGATATTACTGCGGTCAGTAGCGCAAGAATTATAATTGAAATTACGGATGACAGTGTTATTCCTATAATGTTTTTTGAAAGAAAAGAGCTGTTTTTAGACTTAGGTTTATTATTTTTTCGCATAAAAAAAATCCCTCACATTCTACAAAAAGAATATGAGGGATTTGATTTAAATATTACTAAATTAATCTTCACTCTTCGGTCGGTCGTCAACACTGTCTTTGCTTTTTGATTTCTTTTCTTTTTTTGCCTGCGCCGCAGATTGAGCGGCTGCCTTTGCAGCTTCACGCTCAGCCTGAATTTTTTCATTAGCTGTATGATTTGTGCCGATAGCAAATTTTTTGAACTTGATTTTTGTTCTGTCAGAACCTGTTTCAATTGTAACAGTATCATCTTTAATTGCAACAACTCTGCCGCAAATGCCGCCGATTGTTGTAATTTCGTCGCCTACCTGTGTATTGTCACGAAGCTCCTGCTCTTTCTTTTGCTGTTTTTTCTGCGGTCTGATAGTAAAGAAGTACATTGCAGCGAAAAGCGCAACCATCATTATAATCATACCGGTTGAACCGCCCATACCGCCTGTCGCAGCAGCGGCAAATGTTGTAAAAATATTCATTATTTTCCTCCGTAAAAAAGTTATGAATATATTATACAAAAAAACTTATGCTTTTGCAACAGTTTTTTCAAATTTATATTCTCGTATCAAGCCTATCAACATATTTTTGATAAAATTCTTCAAAAATGCCGTTATCAAGAGCATTTCTTATTTTTTCCATAAGAGAATTATAGAAATACAAATTATGCATCACGCAAAGTCTTGCCGCAAGCATTTCTTTAGCTTTGATTAAATGGTGAATGTAAGCACGGGAAAAGCTTTTGCAAACAGGGCAATCGCACAAAGGGTCAATGGGCTGTAAATCATTTTCATATTTTTTATTGTTCATATTTATAATTCCGCTGTCCGTGAACAAATGACCGTGTCGGGCATTACGAGAAGGCATTACGCAGTCAAAAAGGTCAACTCCCCTTTTCACCGCTTCAAGAATATTGCCGGGAGTACCTACGCCCATTAAATAACGAGGCTTGTCCTTAGGCATAAAAGGTTCTACAGCGGAAATTATTCTGTACATATCTTCTTTCGGCTCGCCGACGGCAAGACCTCCTATGGCATAACCGTCCAAATTTAACTTTGCAATCTCTTTCATATGATTGATTCTAAGGTCATCATAAGTACAGCCTTGGTTTATGCCGAATAAAAGCTGATTTTTATTTAGAGTGTCAGGAAGAGAGTTAAGACGTTCCATTTCAGATTTACAGCGGATAAGCCATCTTGTAGTGCGTTCGCAGGAGCTTTCAGCATAATTATATTCAGCAGGATTTTCAACACACTCGTCAAATGCCATTGCTATTGTTGAGCCGAGGTTTGACTGAATCTGCATACTTTCCTCAGGCCCCATAAAAATGTGATGCCCGTCAATATGCGACTGGAAATATACGCCTTCTTCTTTGATTTTACGAAGTGATGCAAGCGAAAACACCTGAAATCCGCCGCTGTCTGTGAGAATCGGTCCGTTCCAGCCCGTAAGTGTATGGAGTCCGCCAAGCTCTTTAACACGAACATCGGTAGGTCTTAAATGCAAGTGATATGTATTACAAAGCATTACCTGTGTTTTCAGGCTTTCCTTTAGGTCGAGAGCAGAAACACCGCCCTTAATAGCGCCTTGTGTTGCAACATTCATAAACGCAGGCGTTTGTACCGTTCCGTGTACGGTTTCAAATTCACCACGTCGGGCGTTTCCTTCTTGTTTTAATAATTTATACATAAATTTCTCCTATTATATAATTTTAAGTTCCTTTGCCGCTTGTATCCAATATTTTTCAGGTAAGATTTTTCCGCCTTTGAAATTGTCTTTTTTTGCTTTTTCCCAAGCTAAAACTACGCACTGATATGCAATATCGCCATGTACTTGCAGACTTTTCATTATACATTCGGAAAAAATCGGCGCATATTCGGTTAAATCGCTTTTTCTGTAATCTTCAATCAAAGTATCTGCATCAAATTTGATATCTATAAATTCCGGTTTCCAATTATTATCGGAGGATGTTAAGAGCGTAATCCAAGAATGTCCGTATTTTTCTCCGTCCTGCGGCAAGCCGAGGCTTGGGCAAAAAACGATTTTCTTATCTTTTATTTTAACTGTATTTCTGTGATGCGAATGACCGCAAAGCAAAATATTCCCTTTAATTCTTTTGGCATATTTAAGCTGAGCGGATGAATTAAGCAATATATTCTCCGTGGTGCTTTTCGGTGAACCGTGACAAGCGCATATTAAAGGTACTCCCTCAATGTCGATTTCCGAGTAAATCGGTAAATCAGTAAAAAAATCAAGGTCATCATCAGTTAAATTTTCATAGGTATATAAAAACGAACCTACACTTGAACTGTAAACCCAACCGTCATTTGGATTTTTTCGATGCTGTAATAAATAATCCTCACGATTTCCTCTTATAAACCAACATTTATATGCGGATTTGCATTTACGAAGAATCTCCATTGTTCTTTGCGGATAAGGAAAATCCGTTACATAATCACCTAAGAAAATAATACCGTCAGGATGGATTTCTTTAATTGTATTAAACGCAGATTCAAAAGCGGCATAATTTGAATGTATGTCTGATATAACAATTATTTTTTTCATAAAGTAAGCTCCATATAACCGCGGTAAAAGGGAAAAAGTCATACTTTTTTGTATGAGTATGAATAAATCCAAATGAGGAATACCATTCTTTGAGTTCAGTGTTTTCTTCAACAATTGACAGTGTGAGCTTATCTGATTTTTTCTCAAACGCTCTGTGTATTGCAAAATTCAATAATTCTCCGCCTATTCCATTGTGCCGATATTCCGAAAGAACACAGAGATTGTTCAGTTCACAGCAATTATCCGAAAATTCTAAAGAAAAGTATCCGATAATCTGTTCGTGAGATTCATAAACATACATATCACGTCCGTTTAAATACTGCTCTTTCAGCTTTTCGGGAGTTACGGAAAATGCAACATATTTCGGAGCGTTCTCTTTTGTAATATTGAATTTAAAAGCGACAGGCAGAAAACTTTCTTTTATTACATCAGAGCAAATCTGCATTTCGCTTAAACTGACCTTTCGTATCATATAATAATCCTTATTCGATAAGCATGCAATCCCCAAAGCTGAAAAATCTGTATTTTTCTTCGACGGCAATTTTATATGCCTCAAGAACCTTTTCTCTGTTATAAAATGCGGAAACAAGCATTATAAGCGTGCTTTCGGGTAAATGAAAATTTGTTATAAGCGCGTCAATGCATTTAAATTTATACCCAGGATAGATAAATATATTTGTCCAGTCGTCAAACTCCTTCATTTCGCCTTGACTTGTCATAACACTTTCAAGAGTTCGGCAACAGGTTGTACCCACAGCTATAACTTTGCCGCCGTTTTTCTTAGTCGCATTTATTGCATCTGCGGTTTCTTTCGGAATATGGTAATGCTCGGAATGCATTTGATGGTCTTCGATATTTTCTGCTTTAACGGGTCTGAATGTTCCTATTCCGACGTGCAAGGTCACATAGCATATTTTTACGCCTTTATCGGTAAGCTTTTTAAGTATATCTTCCGTAAAGTGCAAACCGGCAGTTGGTGCCGCCGCAGAGCCGAGCTCTTTTGAATAAACGGTTTGATAACGCTCCTTGTCCCGTAGTTCCTCGGTTATGTAATGAGGAAGGGGCATCTCCCCTATTTTGTCAAGCACTTCATAAATATTTGTGCCGTCATAAGAAAATTTTGCAATTCTGTTACCGTTTTCGAGAACTTTTAAAACAACGCAGGAAAGTATTCCGTTACCGAAAGTAAATTCAGCGCCTTCCTTTGCACGCTTACCCGGACCTGTTATTGCTTCCCATTCGTCATTACCCAAATTGTTAAGAAGCAAAAATTCAACTACAGCACCGGTGTCTTTTTTGGTTCCGTAAATTCTTGCGGGCAAAACACGAGTATTGTTAAGAACAAGACAATCGCCGTCATTCAGATAATCGAGTATATCATAAAAATGCTTATGGTATATATCTCCGCTTTTTCTGTTAATTACCATCATTTTTGAGCTGTCTCTCTGTGTTAGCGGTGTTTGAGCAATAAGCTCTTTTGGTAAATCGTAATAAAAATCAGATTTTTTCATATTAATTCTCCGTTAATCCTATAAAAATATTAAAAATGTTTGACACATTGAAAGTTAAATGTTATTATAATACTACGATTGAGGCGCAATAAATATCAGTATGCCGTTTGAAATCTTCGGGGATTGGCGATAACGGTCAAAAAGGATTTATTGCCGAAGCTTTTGTCCGCCTGAATGTTCAAAAGCTGGTTGCATTATTAACAGTAATGTGACTGTCATCATTTGATGGAGCGCTTTCGTATTATCGACTCGTCATAATACCAAAACCTTAATCAGTAATGATGACATATCATTACTGATTTTTTAATACAGATGATAGAATATCATTTTTTGGAGGTAATTGCAAGTGAAAAAGTTTAATGTGGGAATTATAGGCGCTACGGGAATGGTCGGTCAGCGTTTTATGACTATCTTAGAGAACCATCCGTGGTTTAATGTTACCGTTCTCGCCGCAAGTCCGAGGTCAGCAGGAAAACGGTACGAAGATGCCGTTGGTTCTAAATGGTGTATGGATGTTGATATTCCCGAAAAAATGAAAGACATTATCGTTAAAAACGCTACTGACGATATTGAAGAGATTGCATCAGCAGTTGATTTTGTTTTCTGCGCAGTTGATATGAAAAAGGACGAAATTAAAGCATTGGAAGAGGCTTATGCAAAAGCTGAATGTCCTGTTGTTTCAAACAACAGCGCACACAGACACACTCCCGATGTTCCGATGATTTTACCTGAGCTTAACGACAGCCACGCAGAAATTATTCCTGCGCAGCGCAAAAGGCTTGGCACAAAGAGAGGATTTATAGCAGTTAAGCCGAACTGCTCTTTGCAGGGTTATGTTCCTGCACTCTTCCCTCTTGACAAGGCAGGCTTTAAGGTAAAAGATGTTCTCGTTTGCACATATCAGGCAATTTCGGGTGCAGGCAAAACTTTTGACACGTGGCCGGAAATGGTTGACAATGTTATTCCGTTCATCGGCGGCGAAGAAGAAAAGAGCGAAAAAGAGCCGCTTAAAATCTGG
Source organism: uncultured Clostridia bacterium (assembly GCA_947364045.1). GTDB lineage: Bacteria > Bacillota > Clostridia > Oscillospirales > Acutalibacteraceae > Fimenecus. The sequence continues at coordinate 4,945 of CANARN010000048.1, read as the reverse complement.
GGCGAAATCAAGGGCGATGTAATTGTTGATTCCGAAAGACCTAACTTTACTGCTCAGTGCCTTCGTGTTCCTGTTTCCAACGGTCATATGGCGGCAGCATTTGTAAGATTTGAGAATAAACCCACTAAAGACGAAATATTAAATGTATGGAAGAACTACAAAGGCAAGGCACAGGAATTGGAGCTTCCGTCTGCTCCCAAACAGTTCCTTAACTACTTTGAAGAGGAGAATTTCCCGCAGACAAAGCTTCACAGAGATCTTGAGGGCGGAATGGCAATTTCAATAGGCAGACTCCGTGAAGACACTCAGTACGACTACAAATTTGTTGCTCTTTCACACAATACGCTTCGAGGTGCCGCAGGCGGCGCAGTTCTTATGGCAGAGCTTTTGGCGGCAGAGGGCTATCTTGATTAAAGGAGAGAATTATGAGTACTAATCCTATTTTTACAGGCGCAGGCGTTGCAATTGTTACGCCTTTTCACGAGGACGGCAGTGTAAATTATGAATGTCTTGCAAAAATCCTTGAGGACCAGATTGCAAATTCAACGGACGCTATTGTTATTTGCGGAACAACGGGCGAAAGCGCAACGCTCAGTTCAAAAGAACATTTAGATGTTATTAAATACACTGTTGACGTTGTAAATCACAGAATACCTGTTATTGCAGGCACAGGCAGTAACGAAACTGCTTATGCTCTTAAGCTTTCAAATGACGCAGAAAAAGCAGGCGCAGATGCTCTTTTAATTGTGACTCCTTATTACAACAAAGCGTCACAAAGGGGTCTTGTAAAGCATTACAACTACATTGCAGACAGAGTTTCTTCACCCATAATTATTTACAATGTTCCGAGCAGAACGGGCGTAAACGTTCTTCCCGAAACATACGCTGAGCTTTCAGAACACAAAAATATTATCGGCGCTAAAGAAGCTTCGGGCAACCTTTCGCAGATTGCGCAGACAATTGCGCTTTGCGGTGACAAGTTAGACGTTTATTCAGGAAACGATGACCAAATTGTACCGATTATGTCTTTGGGCGGTAAGGGTGTTATTTCAGTTCTTTCAAATATCTGCCCGAAAATTGCTCACGATATTCCATCTCTTTACCTTGACGGTAAATGCAAAGAAAGCGCAGAGCTTCAGCTTAAATACTTAAAGCTTTGCAATGCAATGTTTATGGACGTTAACCCTATCCCTGTAAAAGTAGCTATGAATATGATGGGAATGGAAGTAGGTCCTCTTCGCTTACCTCTTTGCGAAATGGACGATGCGAAAACAGAAAAGCTTCACAATATTCTTGCCGAATACGGCTTGGTTTAATTATTTGATAGGATGTGAAAAAAATGAGGATTCTTTTGTGCGGTGCTAACGGCAAAATGGGAAAAGTAGTTTACGAATGTGCGTCAGCATTTGAAAATGCCGATGTTGTTGCAGGTGTTGACCCATACGGAGAAAATGACAAATTCCCCCTTTATCATTCATTTGACGAGGTAGAAACAGAAGCTGATGTAATTATTGATTTTTCTCATCCCGCTATGCTTTCGTCAATGCTGAAATATGCAATAAAAAAGAAAATACCCGTTGTTGTGGCAACAACAGGTATTGATGAAAAGGGCTTGCAGGAAATTAAAAATGCAGCGCAGGAAATTCCTGTTTTTTTCACTGCAAATATGAGTCTCGGCGTAAACCTTATTTCAGAGCTTGCCAAAAAAGCGGCGGCGGTTCTCTCCCCTGATTTTGATATTGAGATAGTAGAAATGCACCATAATCAAAAAATCGATGCTCCCAGCGGTACTGCGCTTTTACTTGCAGACGAGATTTCAAGCGTTTTGGATAATGAACCTGTTTACGAGTTTGACCGTCATTCAAAAAGAATGAAACGCTCAAAAAATGAAATAGGTATAAGCTCTGTTCGCGGCGGAACAATAGTCGGCGAACACGAAATAATTTTTGCAGGTACTGACGAGGTTATTAAAATTTCCCATTCTGCTTATTCAAAAAAGCTGTTTGCGAACGGTGCAATCAACGCCGCAAAATTCATTGTCAACGCAAAGAAAAACGGCTTGTATTCAATGAAAGACGTACTTGAGGAGGCATAATATGGCATACGAAATTTCTGTAACTGAAAATGTAACTCTCATTTCTTTAAACGATTCGACATCAGACATCGGAGTTATTGCGAAAATATTTGAATTTCTTTCACGTGACGGCATTGATGTTGATATGATTTCGCAAATTCCGCCTCATTCTTCTACACCGTGTCTTTCCTTTACGGTAAATGATGAGGATCTCGGTAAAGTATTTTCTGCAGCTTCACGGCTTCGCGAATTACTTCCCGAAGTTAAACTCGGCATAAGCTCCGGTAACAGCAAAATTTCTGTTTTCGGCGAGGATATGAGAAATTGCCCCGGTGTTGCGTCAAAAGTTTTTTCAGCTATTGCGAAGGTGGGTGCTGAAGTCAGAATGATAACAACGAGCGAGGTTGATATTTCAATTCTTGTTTTCAGTCACGATAGTGCGGCGGTTTGTTCGGCAATTGAAAAAGTATTTTAAATTTTTAGCTCGGTACTTTTCAGTGCCGAGCTTTTTTCGGAGTAATATTATGAATTTAGAAACCGAAAGGCTCTATATGCGTGAAATGACGTACAGCGACTACCCTGCTCTTTGTAAAATATTACAGGATGAAGAGGTTATGTACGCTTATGAAGGCGCATTTGATGACAGCGGAGTTCGTGAATGGCTTGACAGGCAAATCAGCCGATATAACGAATATGAGCACCTTTACGGGCTGTGAGCTGTTATACTGAGAGAAAGCGGCGAAATGATTGGACAATGCGGAATAACAAAGCAGGACTGCGACGGTAAAGATGTTTTAGAAATAGGCTATCTTTTGCAAAAGGCGTATTGGCACAATGGCTATGCTACAGAAGCGGCAGTTGCGTGTAAGGAATATGCCTTTAATACATTGAATATTGATGAAGTCTATTCAATAATCCGTGATAACAACATTGCGTCACAAAATGTGGCAAAACGAAACGGTATGACTCCGAAAGGAATGTTAGCTAAACACTACCGTGGTGTAGATATGCCGCACATAATTTTTCTGTTAAGAAAGAGGAAAAATAATTGAGCATAAACGGCGTAGGTAGAATTTTTGATACTGCGTCGAATTTTTTTGTAACCTTTTTGTCTGCTCAGTTGTTATATAAGTGAAAGGTCCTTTCAATACAGGTGATGAAATAATGACACAGGAAGAATATATTGACGCAGTTAAGCGTAATAACCAAAGATTATATTTAATTGCACTATCATTTACTTCGTGTGAGACTGATGCGGAAGATATTTTGCAAAATGTATTTTTAAAGCTGTGGAGACACAAGAACAGAATTTCATATGAAACTCGTAGATGTAGATGATAACGGCGAAGTAAAAACCTTTGACATTGTTGAATAAATAAAATTTAAAAAGAAAAAGCGCCTCTGATAGTTAGAAAAAACTGTCAGAGGCGTTTTTTAACGATAAATATTTGTTATGCGAGAATTGCTTTATAGAACACTTTTTTGCCTTTTTTAATTACAACGTGTCCCTTTTCAAAATCTGATTTGGAAAGCTTTCTAAAGGCGTCTGTGACCTTTACATCATCTACTGAAACGCCGCCCTGCTCAATAGCTCTTCGAGCTTCTCCCTTAGACTTTACCATACCTGCCATAAGCATAACGTCTGCAACGGAAATCTCGCCGTCTGTAAAGTCGCTTTCCTGAATTTCAACAGTAGGCATATTTTCAGCATTGCCTGCACCGGAGAAAATAGCTCTTGCGGCATCCTGCGCCTTTTGTGCCTCTTCCTCGCCGTGAACAAGCTTTGTAAGCTCAAATGCGAGTATTTCTTTGGCAGTATTAAGCTGACTGCCCTCCCAAGAGTCCATTGCCTCAATTTCTTCAATCGGTAAGAATGTTAACATCCTGATACACTTTAATACATCGGCATCGGCAACATTTCTCCAATACTGATAAAACTCAAAGGGAGTTGTCTTATTCGGGTCAAGCCAAACAGCATTTCCTGCCGTTTTGCCCATCTTTTTGCCCTGTGAATCGGTAAGCAATGTTATTGTCATTGCGTGGGCGTCTTTGCCGAGCTTTTTACGGATAAGCTCAGTACCGCCGAGCATATTGCTCCACTGGTCGTCGCCGCCGAATTGCATATTGCAGTCATAATTTTTAAACAAATGATAAAAGTCGTAAGACTGCATAATCATATAGTTAAATTCAAAGAATGAAAGACCCTTTTCCATTCTCTGTTTGTAGCACTCTGCACGAAGCATATTGTTAACTGAGAAGCAAGCACCTACCTCTCTTAATACCTCAACGTAATTAAGATCAAGAAGCCAGTCGGCATTGTTGACCATAAGCGCTTTACCGTCCGAAAAATCAATGAATCTTTCCATTTGACGTTTAAAGCATTCAGCATTATGGTTAATATCCTCACGGGTCAGCATTTTACGCATATCCGTTCTGCCTGACGGGTCGCCGATCATAGTTGTGCCGCCGCCTATAAGCGCTATTGGTTTATTACCCGCCATTTGAAGTCTTTTCATAAGAGTAAGCGCCATAAAATGGCCTGCTGTCAAACTGTCAGCCGTACAGTCAAAGCCGATATAGAAAGTTGCCTTTCCGTTGTTTATCATTTCTCTTATTTCGTTTTCATTTGTAACCTGGGCAATAAGTCCTCTCGCCACAAGCTCTTCATAAATCTGCATTTTAAAATCCTCCTAAAAATAAAGCCCCCTGCAAAAAGCAGAGGACGAAAAACCGTGTTACCACCTCAATTTACCGTTCCCTCACGAAAACGGCCTTAACGGGTAACTGACATTACCCTGTTCTGTAACGGGAACACCCGTTTGCCCCTACTTGTTTTGTTCAAGGCAACGACTCGGCGATGTATTTCACATT
>CANARN010000047.1 GCA_947364045.1 uncultured Clostridia bacterium | reverse complement strand
TTCAGAACTCGAATAAGAAATGGGTGCTGAACTGCACAAACGGCACATTCAAGCCCGAAGAGCTGTTTTACATTGACCGTAAATTTACAACGGTCAAAAATGCAAACGGCATTACTCTTAAGGATTTGCCGAAAGAAGAGCCGACAAAGCAAACCGCAGTCAGCTTCTTCCCTGCAAAAGGCTATTTCAGGAAGGGTGACATAAACACGAACATCGGCAAAATTGCGGAGTTTATGTACAAAGTGTTCCCGTCATATACAAGCAAAGCCGCCCTCGGAAACTGCCTCGGCGATAACCTGATTAAATCAATCAAAGAGTTTCAGCGCAGGACAGGCTTAGACCCCGACGGCAACATTGGCCCAAAAACCCTCGCCATGCTTGAAAAGTATGGGTTTAAGAGATAACAAAAGAAAGGAGCGTTAAATATGAAAATTAAACAGGATAGCGAGTTTTTAAATAAAGCAATTGAGCTGGTCGCCGATTATACAGATGAGCATACAGATAAAAGCGATAACGTGCCTGAATACACCGTATTTGTTGTTTGGTACTGCAAGACCTTACAAAATTTTAAGGCTTTGCTTTCAACCACATTGTTTGACGGTATGTACTATGAAGTGACATACAATGGCGACAAGGATGAAATATATCTTGACGCTTACAAGAAAATTGAGAACCGTTGTATAAAAATCGACTGATTCTAAAGTTCATATAAAACCATTTTGCAATCGATTGCAAAAATTCGCACCGCAGATACTGAGTTAACACTTTGTGCCTGCGGTGCTTTTTAGTTTATAACAGACTTTAAATCAATGACTGAAATCCGCCACCCCAATATTTGAGTATCAGTGAAATTTTCTTCCCTTAACAATATTGCTTTTGTAATATTTTAGAAAAATGTTGTTGAGAAATCTTGGCGAAGAAATACTAATCTAGTTGAAAAAAGACATTTTTGTATTAAATTTTGTATAGTTTTGCATTTGGTATTGATTTTATTTTAATAAATGTTTATCTTTAGTATAAGACATTAGGAGGGTGTTTGTTATTATATTTACTTAATAAATTTATTAAAATTTTTAAGAAAGAGGTTACAACTATGAGTATTTATAAATCAAAAATGCAAGAGTATCTATCGCAATTGAGAGAGATATTATTTGCAAATGGTGTATCAAAGGATGAGGCAAGGCTTATTGAAAATGAGTTGTTCAAGAAAATGAACGATGAAGCACCTCCGCGTATTGCAGTTATTGGTGAAACAGGTGTCGGAAAAAGTTCTACAATTAATGCATTATTCAATACAAATCTACCAGTTCATGATTTTGCTGCCTGCACGCAAAAAGTTGAAAAGATTAACGCTACAACTGCAAATGGTGACTCAATAACTATTATTGATTTTCCTGGTCTTGGAGAAGGGATTATGGCAGACGAGCGGCACTGGGAGTTATACAAAAAAGAGTTGCCATCTGTAGATGTTGCTCTTTGGGTTTTATCTGCTGGTGACCGTGCATTTGGAAATATGATTACTGCACTTAGAAAGATTTCTGATATTTGTTCAGATAAAGAGTTATCTCGCTTGGTATTCGGTATTAATAAAGCAGAGCATATGTCGCCAGAAAAATGGAATATTAGAACTAATATGCCCGAAGAGAACCATTTAAATAATTTGATTGGCTTTCAAAACACAGTATTAAGTGCAATAAGAGAGATAATTCCTGAATGGAATGGTAAAATAGAAACTTATTCTGCACACAAGAGGTATAATTTGGATGCGTTGTTGTTGGCTGTTTTACAAACTGTTCCAGAGACGAGAAGATGGAAAGTAAAACAAACTTCTGATGTTGCTTCATGGGAAGAATTAGTAGATCCTGAATTTTTGCGACTTGCAAAACAAATTAATGAAGAGGGAGAAAGGAACTGTTGATATGGATGTTAGCAATATTAGTCCGAGTGAACGTGCAGAACTTGACCGTTTAGCAGTTTATCTTAAAAACACCGACCTTGCACAACAAAAATCTAAGGAAATGGCGGAATCTTCTTTTAGACAATGGTTTGCTGATGCTTTAAAGGTATTGGCTACGGGTATAGGAATTAGCCTATCAGCAATTGTTGAATACATAAAAACGATTGGGACTGCCGTTTCTGTTGGCTTTGCGAGAGGGGTAGAAATATCAAGAGCAAAGGGCGAACAAGAAAGAGAGCGACTTAGAAATAAGAGGTATTAGAAAATGAAAATTAATATGCAATTTCCACAATGTCCAAATTGCCATTCAGCAGATTCAGTTTCATATCACAAAAATTGTGAGAATGGAGGTGTTAGTCCACTTCAGTTCGAAACAACAAATAATATTGTAGAGTGTTTAGATTGCGGACACTCTTGGGAAATTCACTCTTCTAATTATTATTGCCATTGCGGTCATGTTTTTTCAGCAACAGAAGTAGAAAACGAAATCAATGCAATTATTGAAGTTGCAAGAATGGTTGCTGCTGAATTGTTGCGAAAACAAAAAATTCAAGAAGATATGTCTGAAATTACTGGACGGTCTGTTGGAAGGTGGATAAAAGGATTTATTGAGGGAAGTGCAATTAATATTGGTTGCGCAATTGGTAGAATTGTTGGTATTATAATGAAGATATTTGGTATTTAGTGATATAACAAGAATTTAATAACCAAAGTACTTTCTTGTGTTGTCTATGGTATACACAATACAAATAGCCTTAAGATTTTAATTAACCTTAAGGCTATTTGTTATAAAAAATACTTTAATTTGTACGACAAAAATACGACATTTTATAAAAATACGACACAGATACGACAGATTTTTGACATTTTTTGAAACAATTTGAAATGGTATTTAACATTATAACTTATATAAGAAAAAGCCGCAGAAACATTGAAAAATAAAGTTTCTACGGCTTTTATTGGCGGAGAGCAAGGGATTCGAACCCTCGAAACCGTTTTAGCAGTTTACACGATTTCCAATCGTGCTCCTTCGACCAGCTCGGACAACTCTCCGTATCAACGCTCAATATTATATAAGATAATTTTAATAAAATCAAGTCTTTTTTGTTTTTCATTGCAATATTTTATGTAAAATGTTATAATTCCTTTGGGTGATAAGAGAAAATGAAAGAGAAGAACAGCGAATCTAAGCTTAAAAAATTCATAGATTATGCGTTTACAAGCGAGGCAAAGGCTTCAAGAATCCCGTATTATTTCTTTGCAATATGCGTTTTGCTGACTGTAATTTGCATACAGCTTAACACAGCAAACCGTCACCTTAAAAGAATTGCAAGCGGCGGTTCCAGTACATACAGCTTTCAAACAAACGCTGAGTCAAACGACCCATATGAGATATTTTCTGACAAAACCGATGAATCTGCCACAAAATCACAGTCAGATAATAAGGAAACTGCCTCAAACACTTCCTCAAGCTCAGCTACAGCTTCAAATTCGTCAGATACAACAGTTATAGTCTCAAAACCGCAGGGCAGTACAAAAACCTATGTAATAAACAAGAGCAGTAAGAAAATCCACTATTCTACATGCAGCTATGCCAAAAATATGAAGGAGGAAAATAAGCTTACAGTAAAGCTTACTTATGAGGAATTGCAAAATCAGTATTTGTCGAACGGATACGTATTTTGCAGTAAATGTATCGGATAAAATCTCGAAAACAATAAATTTTTTATTCTCTTAATACTTGACAAATAAAGAAAAAGAGAGTATCATACCTTTAATTTCAAAAAGGAGCGCTTACAATGTTTTTTAATTGCTATTATTACTTTTACTTTATCAGTGCGATTGATTAAACATTGTGTGCAGTTACTAGATGTTTTTTCAACCGCTTATTTCGCTGTGAATAAGCGGTTAATTTTTTTTGTTTAGAGGTGTGTTATGACCGACCTTGAAAATGCAAGGAAAATAATTGACGAAGCTGACAGAGAAATCGCTGAGCTTTTTATCAAGAGAATGGGCGCTGTTAAAACAGTGGCTAAGTATAAGGGCGAGAGAGGTTTACCGATTTTTGACGAAGAAAGAGAAAAACTGATTTTGCAGAGAAATGTTGAAAGGCTTCCGAACGATGAGCTTAAATCCTATTACGATATTCTTTTAAGGTCTTTTATGGACGTTTCAAAGAAATATCAGGAAAATTTACTTTCGGGTATGAAAATTGCTTTTTGCGGCATTGAGGGGGCTTTTGCTGAGATTGCGGCAAAGAGTATATTCCCACAGGGCAGAACGGTTTCGTTTTCCGATTTTGATTCTGCATACAAATCCGTTTTGGACGGAGAATGCGATTGCTGTGTTCTTCCTATTGAAAACAGTTACGCGGGCGAAGTTGGGCAGGTAATTGACCTTATGTTCAGCGGTGACCTTACCGTAAACGGTATTTATGATATGCCCGTTAAGCAAAATCTTATAGGCGTTAAGGGTGCAACACTTGAAAACATTGATACAGTTATAAGTCATCCTCAGGCGCTGTCACAGTGCAATGTTTATATTAAAGAACACGGCTTTGTAAGCGAACAGGCAACTAACACTGCTGTTGCAGCAAGACAGGTTGCTGAAATGAATGACATTTCCGTTGCGGCAATCGCAAGCAGGGAAACAGCTTCTGTTTACGGGCTTGAGGTACTCGACCACGACATAAATGAGAGCGCTGTTAATACTACAAGGTTTGCGGTATTTTCAAAATCCGTTGCAAATAACAGCAGCGCAAACGGCAAGTTTATTTTGCTGTTTACGGTAAACAATGTTGTAGGCGCGCTTGCAAAGGCAGTTAATATTATTTGCGCTCACGGATTTAATATGCGCATACTCAGAAGCCGTCCTGTAAAAAATGTTCCGTGGCAGTATTATTTTTATGTTGAAGCTGAGGGTGACCAAAGCAGTGTCGAGGGTCAGCGAATGTTAAGAGAGCTGTCTGTCTGCTGTGAAAAGTTAAAGGTCGCGGGTAATTTTTCTGAAGAAAAGTCTATCTGAAAAGGTGATATAAATGAAAACACGGGTAAATTTAGGCGAAGACAGCTATGATATTATTATTGAGCGGGGCGTAATAAACAAATTTTCCGATTTAGTAAATATAAACGGTAAGGTTTTAATTGTAACTGACAGCAAAGTTCCGCAGGAATATTCAAAATGTATAGCAAATCAGTATAAAGAGAGCTATATATACACAATTCCGGAGGGCGAGCAGAGCAAAAACCTTACTCAGTTCGCAAAAATTCAGTCTTTTTTGTTGGAAAAGGGCTTTACCCGTAAGGATAGCGTAATAGCCTGCGGCGGCGGAGTAGTCGGAGACCTTGCAGGTTTTGTTTCAGCCTGCTTTATGCGCGGAATTGACTTTTACAATTTTCCGACAACCGTTTTGTCTCAGGTTGACTCCTCAATAGGCGGTAAAACTGCTGTTGACCTTGACGGAATTAAAAATATTGTCGGCGCTTTTCATCAGCCTAAGGCGGTTATTATTGATCCTGATGTTTTGGATACTTTGCCTGACCGTCAAATATCAAACGGGCTTGCTGAGGCTGTTAAAATGAGTCTTACGTCTGACAAAGAGCTTTTTGAGATGTTTGAAAATACGGATATACTTAAAAATATTGATGGAATCTTGTTTAAAGCAATTGAAATTAAGCGAAAAGTAGTTGAGCAGGATGTTAAGGAAGCAGGACTTCGTATGATTCTCAATTTCGGTCACACAATCGGTCACGGAATTGAAAGCGAAGAGGGGCTTCATGGGCTTTACCACGGCGAATGTGTAGCCCTCGGTATGCTGCCGATGTGTTCGGAAGACGTCCGCAAAAGGCTCATTGCGGTTTTAGAAAAGCTGAAGCTTCCCACCGAAATTTTAATTGAACCGCAAAAAGTAATTTCAGCCGTTATCCACGATAAAAAAATGCGTGACAATACCGTAAATGCGGTTCTTGTCAATGAAATCGGCTCTTTTGAAATGAAAAAAATGACAGTGGATGAAATTGAACGACAGCTCTCTGTTATTGTTAAGGAGTGAATCAAATGAAAAATACTTTCGGTTCATCGGTAAGTTTAACTCTTTTCGGCGAAAGCCACGGAACAGCAATAGGAGCTGTTCTTGACGGACTTGCACCCGGAATAAAGATAGACGAAGATTATATTGCAACGAAGATGTCGCAGAGAAGAGCATACGGAAAAATATCCACTCCGCGTCACGAGGAGGACAAGGTTGAAATTGTAAGCGGTGTTTTTGAGGGCTATACAACAGGCACACCCATAGCGCTGATTATTAAAAACGACGATACACACAGTAAGGATTATTCTGCTACCCGTTCTCTTGCCAGACCCGGTCATGCCGATTTCACTGCATACTGTAAATATCACGGCTTTGAGGATTACAGGGGCGGCGGTCATTTCAGCGGAAGAATAACTGCTTCCGTGGTTGGCGCAGGCGCAATTTTACTTAGTGCGTTAAGAAATAAGGGTATATATATCGGTACGCACATAAAGAAATGCGCGGGTGTTCAGGACCGTGATTTTGACGATATAAAAAATGATATAATATCAATTGACGGTAAAGTTTTCTCGGTTTTAGACGAAAAAAAAGAAAATGAAATGAAATCCGCTATTGAAAAAGCCGCTGAGAACAAAGACAGCGTGGGCGGTGTGCTTGAAACGGCTGTTTGGGGGCTTCCCGCAGGAGTAGGCGAGCCGTGGTTTGACTCGTTGGAGAGTGTTATTTCCCACGCAATTTTCGGAATGCCCGCCGTTAAAGGAATAGAGTTTGGAAAAGGCTTCGGCTTTGCTGATATGACAGGCTCAAACGCAAATGACCCGTTCAATTGCGATAACGGTAAAATTTCAACAGCTACCAATAATAACGCGGGAATAAACGGCGGAATCTCAAACGGAATGCCGATAATTTTCAGAACGGCAATTAAACCGACTCCGTCAATTTTTCGAAAACAGAATACGGTTGATTTCATAAACATGGAAAATTCCGAAATTGAGCTTCGCGGCAGGCACGACCCGTGCATTGTTCACCGCGCCGCTGTTGTGCAGGATTCATTAACTGCTCTTGTTATTGCCGATATGCTTTCTCTGCGGTTCGGCACAGATTACTTAGGATGTGATAAATAAATGGAGTACGGCTGTATAGGAAAAAAACTCCCTCACTCATTTTCAAAAATAATACACGAAAAAATCGGTGATTATTCTTATGAGCTTGTCGAGCTTACTGAGGAAGAGCTATCTGAATTTATGCTCAAAAGAGATTTTAAAGCGATAAATGTAACTATTCCTTATAAAGAAGCGGTAATTCCTTATCTTTATGAATTAAGTGACACAGCGAAAAACATCGGCGCAGTTAATACCATTGTTAACCGCGACGGAAGGCTGTACGGCTACAACACCGATTTTTACGGTATGACATCTCTTATCAAAAAGAATAATATTGGTTTTGACGGCAAAAAAATTGCAATTCTCGGCACGGGCGGTACATCAAAAACGGCACACGCCGTGGCTGAAAGCTTAGGAGCAAAAGCTGTAATCAAAGTCAGCCGAAATAAAACAGATTGCACAGTAACCTATGATGAGCTTTATGACAAATATTCGGATACGGATATAATCATAAACACAACACCTGTCGGAATGTTTCCTAAAATATTTGATTCACCGCTGGATTTGAGCCGTTTTATTTCTCTTTCGGGAGTTATTGATGCAGTATACAATCCTCTTGAAACAAAATTGGTTTCAGATGCCAAAAAGCAGGGAATACCTGCTGAAAGCGGTCTTTATATGCTTGTTGCTCAAGCTATAAAGGCGTATGAAATATTTATGGATAAAAAGGCTCCCGAAAATCTGCTTGACAGTATTTTTAACGATGTAAAAACAAGCAAGCAGAATGTTGTTTTAATCGGAATGCCGGGAAGCGGAAAAACAACAATAGGAAAGGCTGTTGCGGAAAAACTCGGCAAAGATTTTATTGACACAGACGACGAAATAAAAAAGATAATTAAGACTGAAATTTCAGACTATTTCGCACAGTACGGTGAAGAAAAATTCCGTGATATTGAAACAGAAGTTATAAAGGATATTTCAAAGCTTTCGGGAACGGTTATAGCAACGGGCGGCGGAGCGGTTCTCCGTCAGGAAAATATTGATGCGTTAAAAATGAACGGCGTTTTGTATTTCCTTGACAGACCGCTGTCGGATATTGTTCCTACTGAGGACAGACCTACCGCTTCAAGCCTTGAGGCTTTGGAAAAACGGTACAATGAGCGTTACGGGATTTACAAAGCTTCGGCAGATAAAACCGTTACCGTTACAGGTATTGTGCAGGACGCCGCAGCGCAAATAGAAAGAGAGCATTATAATTATGAAAATTCTTGTTATCAACGGACCTAATTTAAATATGCTCGGCATCAGAGAGCCAAAGATTTACGGTTCTCAAACTTATAACGATTTATGTGAGTATATAAAGGTACATTGCGAAAAAATTGGTGTATCGGTCGATTTTTACCAATCGAACCATGAGGGTGACCTTGTTGACAAAATACAGGAGTCTTACGGTAAAATCGACGGAATAGTGATAAATCCCGGCGCTTATACGCACACAAGCGTAGCTCTTTTAGATGCTGTAAAAAGCGTTGGTATTCCGACTGTTGAGGTGCATATCTCTGACCCCGACACAAGAGAGGATTTCAGAAAAATAAGCTACATCCGTTCAGCCTGCGTCAAAACAATAAAGGGCCGAGGTTTTAAGGGCTATACTGACGCAGTTGATTTCTTGGCAGGTAAATAACTATGAATTTAGAAATTATTCCGTCTTTTCCGACGGGTAAAATTACAGCTCCTCCGTCGAAAAGCTATGCGCACAGAGCTTTGATTTGCGCAGGGCTTGCAAACGGTAAATCCCAAATAAGTAATATTTCCTTTTCAGAGGACATTAAGGCAACTTTGAACTGCTTGTCTGCATTGGGCGCAAAAATTGAAATAAAAGGCAGTACAGCGGAAATCACGGGTATAAAGGATTGCTCTTTTGAGAATACAGTGTTGAATTGCAATGAGAGCGGCAGTACGCTGAGATTTTTTATTCCGATATGTCTTTTGTCCGAGAGCGAAATTACGTTAAACGGAACCCGCAAGCTCATTTCAAGACCGCTTAGTGTGTATGAGGATATTGCAAAAAAGCAAGGCTTGTTGTTTAATAAATCCGAAGAATTTGTAAATGTTAAGGGCAGTCTTCGGTCAGGGGAGTTTTCCGTGAAAGGCAACATCAGCAGTCAGTTTATAAGCGGGTTGCTGTTTGCACTGCCGCTTTTGGAAAATGACAGTGAAATAAACATAATTCCTCCTTTTGAGAGTAAACCGTATGTTGATATGACTGTTTCAATTTTAAAGGAGTTCGGCATAGCTGTCGATTACAGCGGACTTAATATAAAGATTAAGGGAAATCAAAGCTATCAACCGCAGAATACTGTTGTTGAGGGCGATTGGTCAAATGCAGCATTTCTTTATGCGTTCAGTGAATGCGGTGCCGATTTGAAGGTGCTTGGCGTAAATCGTAATTCTTCTCAGGGAGATAAAATTTGTCTGGAATATTTTGATGCTTTAAAAAAAGGCAAGCCAACTCTTGATTTAACAGACTGTCCCGATTTAGCGCCGATTATGTTTGCGTTCGCAGGACTTTACAACGGAGCAACATTTACAGGCACAGACCGTTTAAGGTTTAAAGAAAGCGACAGAATTTCATGTATGCAGTCAGAGCTTTCCAAATTCGGTATAAGGCTTACAACAGGGGATAACAGCGTTACAATTGATTCTTCGGGTTTTCACGTTCCAATCGACTGTGTTTTAGGTCATAATGACCATAGAATTGTAATGGCAAATGCTTTTTTGCTCTGTAAAACGGGCGGTAAAATACAAGGCTTTGAAGCTGTTAAAAAGAGCTTTCCCGATTTCTTTGATGTAATTTCTAAGGCAGGTGTAATCATAAATTATGAAGCTTGATAAAAATTTAAATATACTTATAGTAGGACTCGGTCTTATCGGCGGCAGTTACGCAATGGGACTTCACAAAAACGGTTATAAGGTTTCGGCAATAGATGTTAATGAAAGCTCAATTAAATATGCCGTTGAAAATAAAATTATTGATAACGGGTCAACAGAAATTGACGAAAGCTTAATTTCATCTGCCGACTTAATAGTATTTGCGCTTTATCCGCACGTTTTTCTTGAGTGGATTAAAAATAATCAGCATTTATTCAAAAAAGGCGCAGTAATAACGGACGTTACAGGTGTTAAATCCTGTATTGTCTATGAAATTCAGTCCATACTGCGTGAGGACCTTGAGTTTATTTCCGCGCACCCAATGGCAGGTAAAGAGGTATACGGTGTCGAAAATGCCGATGACGCAATTTTTAAGGAAGCAAATTATATTGTAGTTCCGACAGATGCCAACACATTTAGTGCTATTGAAATGTGCAAGGGGATAGGTGAAACACTTGGATTTGCAAGGATTTCTTCTCTTCCTCCTAAAGCTCATGACGAAATGATAGGCTTTGTTTCTCAGCTTACTCACTGCATTGCAATTTGCCTTATGACATGTTCCAAAAGCGAGCATCTTGTAGATTACACCGGTGACTCATTTAGGGATTTAACAAGAATTGCGCGTATAAATGAAAATATGTGGAGCGAGTTATTTATGCTTAATAAAGACGCTCTGCTAACACAAATGGAAACCTTTATGACAGAATTCAACGGCTTTTATGAGCTGCTGAAAAATGAAGATGCAGATAAAATGAAGGAAAAAATGATTCAATCTACCGCTCGCAGAGCGCTGTTTGATAAATAAGAGGAGGATTTAAATATGAATATGATTTTTGAAAGAAAGCTTGCAATTCCGCAGGAGGTAAAGCAAATGTATCCGGCTTCTGCCGAAATTCAGGCGGCTGTTAAGGAGCGAACTACCGAATTAAAGGATATTTTTGCAGGGCGAAGCAAAAAGTTTGCTCTAATTATCGGACCTTGTTCGGCAGACCGTGACGACAGTGTGCTTGATTACATCAGCAGACTGAGAGAAATTCAGGAAAAGGTTAAGGATAAGATTTTTATTGTACCGAGAATTTATACAAACAAGCCCCGAACAACAGGCGACGGCTATAAGGGTATGCTTCATCAGCCCGACCCGGACGGAAAACCGGATATGTTCAAAGGCATTGTTGCCATCCGCGAGCTTCATATGAAAGCTATTCAGGAAACAGGCTTTGCCTGCGCAGACGAAATGCTTTATCCCGAGAATTCAAAGTATCTTGACGATTTGCTCGGCTATATTGCAGTTGGAGCCAGAAGCGTTGAAAATCAGCAGCACAGACTTACTGCCAGCGGACTCGATGTTCCAGTTGGTATGAAAAATCCTACCAGCGGCGACATTTCTGTTATGATGAATTCTATTACGGCAGCTCAGCATAAGCATACATTCATTTTCAGAGGGTGGGAGGTACACTCCAACGGCAATGAATATGCTCATGCAATTCTTCGAGGCTATGTTAATAAACACGGACAGTCAATGCCTAATTATCATTATGAGGACCTTGTTCACCTCAATGACGCTTATCAGAAATCAGGACTTTTAAATCCTGCTGTTATAATTGACACAAACCATTCAAATTCAGGAAAAGACCCTATTCAGCAAATAAGAATAGCAAAAGAAATCATTAACAGTATGCATTGCAATTCGGAAATTCAGGGACTTGTTAAAGGCTTGATGATTGAAAGCTATATTGAAGACGGTAATCAGCCTATTGGATGCGGAATTTACGGTAAATCGATTACCGATGCCTGTCTTGGCTGGGAAAAGACTGAAAAATTGATTTTTGACATCGCTGATAAATTATAATTTTTAAATACTGACAGTTGAATAACTCCCTGCGGATTCTGTAAAAATTCCGCAGGGAGTTTTTTCTTACAAGCAATTATTATATCAGAAAATAATATTTAGCTTTTATTTGAATTGTTAGGACAAATACGAACAAGTTTTTTCATTTCGGAATAGTATTTAACGGAAATAATTTCCAAATACGAAAAAAGGAGACGTATTTTTGAATAAATTCTTAGAAGATTTAGACAGAAACATTCAGAAAACCTGCTTCTGCGATGAGGAAAAAGCTGAATGTAGACCGAGATATAAAGGAATAAGTAAATTACCCGAAAACCCTGTTGTTACAATGGCCTATGTGCCGTTTCAGACCTGCACTGAGCAGTATGATGCGGATAATGCATTGTGTCAGGGTACGTTGTTCCCGACTCTCGATAAACAGTTTTTGGGAGGAAAATGTATATGACAGACCGTGAAACTTTGCTTAAAAAGCTTTCCGCACTTCAATTTGCCGCTTGGGAGCTGCATTTATATTTGGATACACATCCCGATGACTTCGAAGCATTGGAACTGCATAAAAAATACGCCTGCAAGAGCAAAGAATTGGCAGAGCTTTATGAATCAAAATACGGACCGCTTAGGTCTATGTCTGGCTCAGGCGAGATGTGGCTGAAAAATCCGTGGCCATGGGATATTAAGGAGTGTGCGATATAACTATGTTTCAATATGAAAAGAAATTACAGTACCCTGTAAATATTAAAAACCCAAATCCGAAATACGCGCAAATCATAATCAGCCAGTTTGGCGGACCCGACGGGGAATTAGCAGCATCGCTCCGCTACCTGTCACAGCGTTTTTCAATGCCTTACCCAGAGCTTAAAGGTCTTTTGACAGATATTGGTAGTGAAGCCTCAGAAATGGAGTTTTCTGAGGCTTCAGTCTTTTTGGGAGATCCACTCTGTGGATCTCCTGCGTTTACTAAAGCCCCCGTAACGCCCTTTGCTACCGTAAAGCTCCACTTATGCGGCAGCATCTTCAAATAAACATCTATGTGGTTTTT
>CANARN010000046.1 GCA_947364045.1 uncultured Clostridia bacterium | reverse complement strand
CTTTTATTGGAATATCCGATTGCGTGCGGAGTGCCTGAATCGGGAACACCGCCCTCATAGTCAACGCAGTTGCAATCTCCGGTTTTCATATCAGCCTCTGCCATTATTTTGCCGTTATCATATCGCATTTTTTCAACATTTACGCCCTCATATGTTGACGTAGGATAACCGTAATAGCTCCAAAGAAAAGCACAGATTTTCTTTTTTTTGCCGGGTTCTTTAAGCTGCGTTATTGAATCCGGTGTAATTTCTACTATTTCACCGGGACCCAATTCCTTAGTAAATTCATACCCAAGTTTTTCATAGGCGAAAGACTCAAAAGAAACAGCGTAACCTTCTTCGCTTTTTCCTATTTGAATAGGCAATCTTCCGAGCTTGTCGCGTACGGCAATAATTGAGCCTGTTTCGGTAAGTAAAAGCATTGATGCAGTTCCGTCAATTACACTTTGCGCAAATTCAATTCCGTCTTTAAAATTATCCTTTAAGCTGATAAGAGATGCAACCAGTTCGTTTGAATTTACTTTGCCGCCTGTCATCGCATCAAAATGGCCTGACTCAGTTATAAGGTATTTGTTAATTAAATAGTCAGCATTGTTAATGATACCTATTGTGCAGATAGCAAATGTTCCGAGTCTTGAACGGATAAGAAGTGGCTGAGGATCAGTATCGCTGATGCAGCCGATTGCCGAAGTTCCCTTCATCTCGTCAAATATGTGTTCAAATTTAGTACGGAACGGTGCATTTTCGATATTGTGTATCTTTCTCTGCAAGCCGATTTCTTTATCGTATGCGGCAAGTCCTCCGCGGCGTGTACCTAAATGCGAATGATAGTCAACACCGAAAAAGACGTCTAACATACAGTCGTTTTTGGAAGCGATTCCAAAAAATCCACCCATTTACTTTTCCTCCGATTATTCGCCGAAAACTCTGTGCATCATTTCTTTATATGCATCTTCAACTCCGCCCATATCTCTGCGGAAACGGTCCTTATCAAGCTTTTCATTTGTTTCTGCATCCCAAAAGCGACAGGTGTCAGGTGAAATTTCATCAGCAAGAACGATTGTACCGTCTGCTGTTTTGCCGAATTCGAGCTTAAAGTCAACAAGCTTAACACCAAGACCGATAAAATATTCTTTAAGGACCTCGTTAACTGTAAATGCCATTGATTTAATCGTGTCAATCTCTTCCTTTGTGGCAATGCCGAGGGCAAGTGCATGGTAAGAGTTCATAAGCGGGTCATGAAGGTCATCGTTTTTATAAGAAAATTCGATTGTAGGCTCTGCGAACACAATTCCCTCTTCAACACCGAAACGCTTTGCAAATGAACCTGCTGAAATATTTCTGATAATAACCTCAAGCGGAACTATTGAAACCTTTTTTACAACGGTTTCGTTATCGTTAAGCTCCTCAACGAAATGAGTTTTAACTCCCTTTTTCTCAAGAATCTGCATAAGATAATTTGACATACGGTTGTTAATGGCGCCCTTGCCGACAATAGTGCCTTTTTTAAGTCCGTCAAGCGCAGTAGCGTCATCCTTATAAGAAACAATTACCAACTCGGGATTTTCAGTTGCAAAAACCTTTTTAGCCTTGCCTTCGTAAAGTTGAACTGTCTTTTCCATAATTTTAAACTCCTTATATTAATTATTGTTTATTAAACTGAGCGTTAATTTTAGCATCTTTTGCCAAAACCGCTTTTTTATTTTCTTCTCTCATCTTTACAAGTCTTTCTGCTAAGTCATCATCAGAAATAGCAAGGATCTGAGCTGCAAGAAGAGCCGCATTTCCGCCGCCGTTAATAGCTACTGTTGCAACAGGAATACCGGTCGGCATTTGAACAGTAGAAAGAAGCGCGTCCATTCCGTCAAGCACAGAAGATTTACACGGGATTCCGATTACGGGAAGCGTTGTATTTGCGGCAACTGCGCCTGCAAGGTGCGCCGCCATACCTGCCGCTGCAATAATTACTCCATAACCGTTATTTTTGGCAGACTTTGTAAAATCAGCCGCCTCCTCAGGTGTGCGATGAGCCGAGAAAACATGAACCGTATATGAGATTTCAAGAGAATCAAGCATATCGGTACATTTCTGAATAATCGGCAAATCACTGTCACTTCCCATAATAATTCCGACTTTTTTCATACAAAAACCTCCTAAAAAAAATAAAAAATGGCACACTTAACCCAAAAGAAGTTAAATGCGCCCAGACGGTCGGCAAAAAGGCAAAATGCCTTAAAGTATAAATTCCTTGCTCCATTGTGGTACTCCACATTATCCGTCAGTCGCAAAGAACCAACTCTCTAACGTAAAAATTATATCATAAACCGAAAGTATTAGTCAAGGATTTTAAGCGTTTTAGCGTGTGTTTTCTTTCATAATTTTAGAAGTCATTTTATGTAGGTTTTTGTCTATTTTTATAATAGAAATTCAGATAAACGAAAAGAGCAAAACAGTAAGACAGCACCCTAAAGCCACTGCAAACAAATTGCGTGTAAAAAAAGCAAGCAAAATACCTATCGCTAACGAAGCAATTCCCGAGATTTTACTGTCAGTTGCATAGATAATTGCCGGAAAAGTCATTACTGTCAGTGTAACATACGGAATGTAATACAGAAAAGATTTAATGTATTTATTTGTAATCGGTTTGCGTATAACCGCCAATGGAAAAACTCTTATCAGATAACTCACAGCAGCCATTACCAAAATGTAGGCATATATGCTTTTATTCATTTACTGCTTCCTCCCTCTCGCTGTCGTTTACAGGAAAAAGAACAGCGGCAAATCCCGAAATTAAGACTGTAAGAATAATCACTCTGATACTTTCGGAAGCTTTTGAAATCAAAGGGATATACTTTGAAGCATAGCTTAAAACAAAGCTTGTAATTACAACCCCTGTTATAACCTTATTCTTTCTGCAAGGCGGAATAACAACCGCTAAAAACATACCGTAAATTGCCACACTCAAAGCATTTACAATTACTTGCGGTAAAATATTTCCAACGGCAATACCCAAAACCGTACCTGCCGCCCACATAGGAATTGTTGTTAAAAAAGCTCCGTACATATATGTCGGTTCCAGGTAACCGGGGTAAGAAATACCTATTCCGAAAATTTCATCGGTAATGTCAAAGGCTATCAGCAATCGGTGATAGAACGGCATATCCGGTGCGAATTTTTGGCTCAAAGCACAGCTCATTAAAAGGTAACGCGCATTAGTAACAAGCATTACAACAGCAAGCGTTATAAGCGAGGTTTTTGCGGCTATTGATGAAAGTCCTGCAACCTCGCCTGCCGAAGCGTTATTAAGCAAGCTGAGAAAAAAGCCCTGTAATAAATTCAGTCCCGTATTCTTTGCAGTTATGCCGATTGAAAATGAAACAGCAAAATAGCCGAGACCAATAGGCGCCCCGTCCTTCATTCCTTTAAGGAACACTTTTCTCTTTACAATTGTTTTTTCATTCATACTTCTCGCCTCACAAGAAGATATTGTACTAAAAAATTTTCTGTTTGTAAATAAAAAAATCATAACTGCCGAAATCAGACAGTTATGATAAAGCAAAAATGTTATATATACATAATCAAACAGCTGTATGTATATGCATATCAATAGCTATTGCGTCAAATGCGTCTACTGTACCGTCTTCGTTAAAATCAGAAACAGCAAGCTGTTCTGCCGTTAATTTGCTTTGGCACAACACATAGCTTTTAATTATTGCATAGTCGTTGGAATTAACTACGCCGTCAAAATTTATGTCTCCGAGAATCAGCTTTTGCTCATCCAAAGGAACAAACTCAAAGCCTTTAACATTAGCTATTTTTTCTGCAACTGAGCCTGTGTATCCGCGAATTGTTTTAACACCGGAATCCTGAAAAACACTCGCTTTAACCGACTGTAAGCTTTTGGGGAGAGTAACAGTTGTAAGCTTTGAGCAAAGAGCAAAGCACAAGCCGCCCATTTTAAGAAGTCCTTCGGGAAAATTAATTTCCGTCAGCGGATAACATGCAGCAAAGGCGTAGCTGTCAATAAGCGTTATAGTTGACGGCAGTTTTACCTTTGACAATTCATAACAGCTCCAAAATACGCCGAACGGTATTTCAGTTACACCCTCAGGTATTTCAATACTCTTAAGCTTACTGCATGCCATAAATGCATTGGTTTGCAAAATTCTTAGGCTTTGTGGCAGTTTAATTTGAGTCAGTCCCGAACATCCTCTGATTCCGTCTGCCTCGATTTCAATGAGACCCTCAGGCAGAATAAGCTCAGTTAATTTTTCCGAAAACCAAAAAGCATCTTCAACGATTACAGTAACGCCATCGGGAATGACATAGCTTTGTCTAGGATTACCGCTCGGATAACAAACAAGATGTGTCATATCTTTAGAAAACAGTACACCGTCAACAGAACAAAAAGCTGGATTTTCCTCAGAAACAACAAAATTTTCCAATGTCTTGTAATTATAAAAAGCAGACGCAGTACTTTCAGGATTTTCTTCATAATCAAGAACTGATACCACGGTTTTAGGCAAAACAATAGTTTTTGCTTTAAAATCAGCGCCTAAACCAAGTTTTTTTACAGCTGTAACAGTGTAACCCTCTGCACTTGACGGTACTTCAATTATTTCAGCAGAACCCGTATAGTTAGTAACTTGAGCTGTGCCGTCTGTGCGTATCTTAAATTCAAAATCACCGCTTACTATATCTTTCTCTTCTGTCGGCGGGTCAACCTCTATTTCAGTATCTCCTTCAGCCGCAAATACAACAATACTGTTTGGCGGTAATACAGAGAAAATCATAATTAAACATAAAATAACAGAAAACACTTTTTTAAAATTCATTAAAATCCACTTCTCTACACTATTTTAAAATAAAAAATGCACAGCCGAAGCTGTGCATAAAAAATACATAGCTCCTACCGTCGCCAAACGAATTAAATACAAACTTTAAAAAGCATAGTATTAAAAACAGAGTATGCATTTTTATCAAAAATTAGATAGAATTTATACTATGCTTAAAATTCAATAATATTTAATTCGTTTGGCTACATAAGTATAACATTATCAAAACAGAAAGTCAAATTCTGTTTAAAGAGTAAGAAAAACCTCTCGTAACGAGAGGTTTAAAATTGATTTTTGCAGTCATCTGGCTTTTGTTTCGCAGTAAAGACAGCGGTATTCTTTATTTTCCTTGTCGGAAAGCTTGAAAACTTGGTCTAATTCCTGCTCACATGACGTTATACAACGGGGATTTTTGCATTTTATAACATTCACAAGTGTTTCGGGCATATCAATTGACATTTTTTCGGTAAGAACTCCGTTTTTTATAACATTCACAGTAGCGTCAGGGTCAACATAACCGATAACATCAAGGTTTAAGGAAATGTCAGCATCAATCTTAATTATATCTTTTTTGCCCATTTTCTTGCTCTGAACATTTTTAATAAGTGCAACCGACGCGTCAAGAGCGCCAAGGTTTAAAA
The DNA here is from genome assembly GCA_947364045.1 of uncultured Clostridia bacterium. Taxonomy (GTDB): domain Bacteria; phylum Bacillota; class Clostridia; order Oscillospirales; family Acutalibacteraceae; genus Fimenecus. Next base: position 8,668 of record CANARN010000046.1, on the reverse strand, counting down.
GCTCATAAAGATTCATTCCGCAACCGGCTTTAATGTGGTCAATAACAACACCGTTTTGAATTGAGTCTATATTCATATTGTGCCTGCCTCCTTTAAAAGCTTAAGGATAAGCGCCATACGCATATATTTTCCGTTGAGCACCTGTTTGAAATAGCACGCTCTCGGGTCACTGTCAATCGCAACACTAATTTCGTTTACTCTCGGAAGCGGATGCATTATTGATAAATCGGCTTTTGCATTCACAAGCTTGTCTGGAGTTAAAATATAGCTGTCCTTTAATCTTAAATAGTCCTCTTCATTGAAAAATCTCTCACGCTGAACACGGGTCATATAAAGAATATCAAGCTCAGGAATTGCGCTTTCAAGGTCAGTTGTCTGAATATAAGGGATATTTTTTGACTTAATTGAATCTCTCTTAACATAGCTTGGAAGTTTTAATTCATCGGGAGAAATCAGCACAAATTTAATCCCATCGTATCTCGACAAAGCATTTATGAGTGAATGAACGGTTCTGCCGAATTTAAGGTCGCCGCAAAGTCCGACCGTTAAGTTGTTAAATCTGCCTTTTTCACGGTAAATCGTCAATAAATCGGCAAGCGTTTGAGTAGGATGGCAGTGACCTCCGTCGCCTGCGTTTATTACAGGAATAGAAGCAGCCTTTGCCGCAACAAAAGCCGCGCCTTCTTTTGGGTGACGCATTGCGATTATGTCAGCATAACAGCTTACCGTTTTAGCTGTGTCAGAAACACTTTCACCCTTTGATGCAGAGGAAGACGCTCCGTCAGTCATTGAAATTACATTTCCGCCAAGCTCATACATAGCCGCTTCAAAGCTCATTCGCGTTCTTGTTGACGGCTCAAAGAAAAGCGTTGCCAGTTTTTTGCCGTGACAAGCATCTGCATATTTCTGAGGATTTTCAATTATATCGACTGCCGTTTGAATAAGAGTGTCCAGTTCCTCTGTTGTAAGGTCAACGATATCAATGACGCTTCTCATAATTTAAGCTCCTATCCAGCTTTCGTCTGAAGGATTGTTTCTGAAAGCTATCAGTCTTTTAATATCCTCGGTTTTTATATAGCCTTCTTCTGCTGCAACCTCTGCAATGCAGTCAAAGTTTGTAAGAGAAATATTTTTAACTTTTGCAGCTTCAAGTCTGTCAAGACCCTTTTGCATTCCGTAAGTGAAAATTGAAACAATGCCCAAGACCTCAGCGCCTGCTTCACGAAGAACATTAACAACTTCAATAACACTGCCGCCTGTCGAAATAAGGTCTTCAACTACTACAACCTTCTGGCCCTTTTCAAGTCTGCCCTCAATCTGATTCTGTCTTCCGTGGTCTTTTGCGCCTGAACGAACATAACCCATAGGCATATCAAGAAGATGCGCTGTAATTGCGGCATGCGCTATACCTGCCGTAGAAGTTCCCATAAGAACTTCAGCATCAGGATAATTCTCTTTAATAAGCTGCGCAAGCCCGTTTTCAACATCTGTACGCACCTCGGGAGCAGTTAAAGTTAATCTGTTGTCACAGTAAACGGGACTTTTAATTCCGCTTGCCCATGTAAAAGGCTCTTCGGGGCGGAAGAAAACAGCTTTAATTTTGAGCAGGTCCTTTGCTATGAGATTTTTAAGTTCCATAGTATTTTTCTCCTTATATTTCAATATGATTAATCTACAAATTCTTCGAAGCATCTGTTGTATGCCGTAACAGGATCGGAAGCGGCTGTAATCGGTCTTCCGACTACAATATAATCCGAGCCGATTTTTTTAGCCTCAGCAGGAGTCATTACACGCTTTTGGTCGCCGATGTCCCCATCCGCAAATCTTACGCCGGGTGTAATTGTCAGGAAATCCTTACCGCAAGTATCGTGAACTTTTTCGGCTTCAAGCGGTGAACAAACTACACCGTCAAGACCTGCTGTTTTAGCATTTTTTGCATAATGCATAACAACCTTGTCAATAGGTTCTTTGATAAGCAAATCATTTTCCATTGCCTCTTGGTCGGTTGAGGTCAGCTGAGTAACGGCAATAAGCAAAGGTCTTGTTCCGTCTTCTCTTGTAAGGCCTTCAAGAGCGGCTTCCATCATTCGTACTGTACCGCCTGCATGAAGATTGGTTATATCAACATCAAGATTTGAAAGAACCGCCATCGATTTTTTGACAGTATTCGGAATATCGTGAAGCTTTAAATCAAGGAAAATTTTGTGTCCTCTTTTCTTGATTTCCTTTACGATTTTCGGTCCTTCCGCATAAAAAAGCTCCATACCGATTTTCACAAAAGGCTTACGTTCTGTGAATAAATCAAGAAATTCATAAGTTTTTTCTGCGCTTGCAAAGTCACAAGCAACTATTACGTCCTTACCCATTATTCAACCACTCCTATTATATCTTTAATTTCATTTATCTTATACTTATCAAGTGTATCAGGCAATTCATTGATAATGTCACGGCAGGCAAATGGATTTATCAGATTTGCCGCACCGATTTCAACTGCCGTTGCTCCCGCCATCATCATTTCAATAACATCCTCGGCAGAAGAAACTCCGCCCATACCTATAACAGGAATTTCAACAGCATTTGAAACCTGATATACCATTCTAACGGCAACCGGGAAAATTGCCGCGCCAGAAAATCCGCCCATTTTATTCTTAATTACGGGCTGTCTCTTATTTAAATCAATTCGCATACCGAGCATTGTGTTAATCAGGCTTATTCCGTCTGCTCCTGCTTGCTCGCAGGCTTTTGCAATTGAAACAATATCAGTAACATTCGGCGAAAGCTTAACAATCACAGGCTTACTTGTTACAGCCTTAACGGCTCTTGTAACCTCCGCCGCTGCTTTCGGATCGGTGCCGAAGCTCATTCCGCCGCCGTGAACATTGGGACAACTGACATTTACTTCAAGCCAACCTACCTGCTCTTCTTTGTCTAATTTTTCACAGGTATATGCATAATCATCAACAGAAAATCCGCTTACATTTGCCATAACCGGCTTATTAAAGCACTTTTTCAGCTTCGGCAATTCCTCGGCAATAACCTTTTCAACACCCGGATTTTGAAGACCTACGGCATTTATCATACCCATTGCACATTCGGCAATTCTCGGAGTAGGGTTTCCGAAACGGGCGTCTTTTGTTGTACCCTTGAAAGAAAATGTGCCAAGACAGTTTATATCGTAGAGCTCTGCAAATTCATAGCCGAATCCAAATGTGCCGGAGGCAGGAATTACAGGATTGTCAAGCTCAATTCCGCAAAGATTTACGCTTAATCTTCCCATAAAATTTCCTCCTTTTCAAGAACAGGACCGTCCTTGCAAATTCTCTTATAGCCTGTTACCGTTTTGCAGCTACAACCCATACACGCACCGAAACCGCAGCCCATTCTTTCTTCAAAGCTGAACTGTCCTGAGGTTTTAGTTGATTTAAATACAGCTTTAAGCATCGGTTCAGGACCGCAGCAACAGAAATATGAATAATCTGAAGGTAATGCGTCAGTCACAAAGCCCTTTATGCCGTAGCTTCCGTCAACAGTTGTAACCGTAACATCACAACCAAGTGATTTGAATTCATCTTCATAAAAAATTTCAGATTTTGTGTTAAAGCCCAATATTACAGAAACTCTCTTACCTTGCTCAATTAACCGCTTTGCGAGCATATACATAGGCGGAACGCCAACGCCGCCGCCGAGAAGCACAGGTGTCTCCCCGCACTTTGAAAGGTTATATCCGTTTCCTAAGCCAGTTAATACATCGAGAATAGTTCCCTCCGACATTTTGCTCATCATTTCAGTGCCTTTGCCGACAACCTTATAGATTATTGTCAGCTCATCACCGTTTATGTCGCATACGGAAATAGGTCTGCGCAAAAAGAGACCGTCAAGTTTAATATTTACAAACTGTCCAGGCGCTGTTATATCTGAACAGTCACCCGAAAGTGTCATTCTGTAAACATTCTCGGTTAAAGGAATATTTTCCGTTATTGAAAATAAAACTTGTTTCATAAATAACCTCAGCTTCAGGCGTCAATTGTTGAAATTGTCTGTGTTGTTTCCTCAAGAACATCAAGAAGAACCTTAACTGTATCAAGAGATGTAAATATTGTTACATTATTTTCTGTTGCAGTACGGCGGATTTCAACGCCGTCCTCATAATGAACTCCCGAAAGAATCGCCCTCGTATTTATTACATAGCTTACATAGCCTGCGCGGATTGATTCAAGAATTTCATCGCTGCCCTCGCTGATTTTACCTCTTATGCGAGTTCTGATTCCGTTCTCTTTGAGAACAGCGGCAGTACCGCTTGTTGCTTCAATATTAAAGCCCATATTGTAAAATCTTCTGATAAGCGGAATTGCCTCCTCCTTATCTTCGTCTGCAAGCGTTACAAGCACTGTGCCGTAATTCTGAAGATTCATTCCGGAAGCGGTAAGAGCCTTAAACATTGCGCGGTGAAGCTTGTCGTCATAGCCTATAGCTTCACCTGTAGATTTCATTTCGGGTGAAAGATATGCATCAAGTCCTTTAATTTTATTGAATGAGAATACGGGAACCTTTACATAATATCGATTTTTCTCCTGCGGATAAAGGTCAAATATACCCTGCTCTTTAAGACTCTTGCCAAGGATAACCTCAGTTGCAATATCAGCGAGTGAATAGCCTGTTGCTTTTGAAAGGAAAGGAACAGTTCTTGATGAACGCGGATTTACTTCAATAATATACACTTCATCTTCCGGAGTTACAATGAACTGAATGTTATAAAGACCGATAATACCTATTCCGAGTCCAAGCTTCTTAGCATACTGTAAAATAATTCCCTTTACTTTATTTGAAATTGAGAAAGTGGGATAAACGCTTATAGAGTCGCCTGAGTGAACGCCTGTTCTTTCAACAAGCTCCATAATTCCGGGTACAAAAACATCTCTGCCGTCGCAAATAGCGTCAACCTCAACCTCTTTACCCTGTATATATTTGTCAACAAGAACGGGTTTGTCAACATCTATTTCAACTGCTGTTTTAAGATAGTGCTTTAAATGCTCATCCTTGGAAACAATCTGCATTGCTCTGCCGCCGAGAACAAATGACGGACGAACAAGCACGGGGTAACCGATTTCATTGGCGGCTTTAAGACCGTCTTCAATGTTAGTAACCGCCTGACCCTTCGGCTGAGGAATATTAAGGTCTTTAAGAATTTTTTCAAAGCTGTCACGGTTTTCGGCTTTTTCAATAGCCTCACAGTCAGTACCGATAATCTTTACGCCTCTGTCCATAAGGGGCTGAGCAAGGTTAATAGCAGTCTGACCGCCCAGTGACGCGATTACACCCTCAGGCTGTTCAAAATCAACAATCGCCATAACATCTTCAGGAGTCAACGGTTCAAAATAGAGCTTGTCGGCAGTTGTATAGTCGGTTGAAACTGTTTCAGGGTTATTGTTAATAATTATCGCTTCATAGCCTGCACGCTTGATTGTCTGAACAGCGTGTACGGTTGAATAGTCAAATTCAACGCCCTGACCTATACGAATAGGACCTGCGCCGAGAACAATAATTTTCTTTTTGTCGGTAAGTCTTGAATCGTTAGTTCCGGTGTATGATGAATAAAGATAAGCGATATATTTGCCTGTGTGGAGCGTATCTACCATTTTAAAGATAGGCGTTATTCCGTTCTCTTTTCTCATTCTGTAAACATCGGTCTCGTTAACATTCCATACCTTTGAAATAAACTTATCTGAGAAACCGAGGATTTTTGCTTCTTTAAGAACATCCGCATTGTTTACATTATTCTTAATTTTTTCTTCCATTTCGACGATTTTCCTATAAGACTCAAGGAAAAGCTCAGTAATCATTGTTACCTCGTGAAGCTTTTCAATACTTGTCCCTCTGCGGATAAGCTCAAAGATTGCATATACGTTGTCGTCCTTAAACTCTTTGATATATTCAAGAAGCTGTTCGTTGGTATATTCGTCAAATTTTGCAAGATGGAAGTGACAAACGCCTGTTTCAAGTGAGCGTACTGATTTCAACAAACACTCTTCAAGCGTTGAGCCGATGCCCATTACCTCGCCTGTCGCTTTCATTTGAGTGCCGAGAGTGTTGGGTGCATCCGCAAACTTGTCAAACGGGAAACGGGGGAATTTTGCTACTATATAGTCAAGGCTAGGTTCAATTGCGGCAGTTCCGCCTGCAACAGGAATATCCTCAAGAGCCATACCCATAGCAATTTTAGCTGTAACCCTTGCTATCGGGTAGCCAGAAGCCTTAGAGGCGAGGGCTGACGAGCGTGAAACTCTGGGGTTAACCTCTATAAGAAAATATTCGCTTGAAGTAGGATTAAGCGCAAACTGAACATTACAGCCACCTTCAATTTTAAGCTCACGGATAATTTTAATAGCGCTGTCATTAAGCATTTTAAGGTCGTGGTCGTTAAGCGAAAGAATTGGAGCTACAACTATTGAGTCGCCTGTATGAACACCGACAGGGTCAATATTTTCCATACCGCATATTGTAATAGCGTGGTCATTTGAGTCACGCATAACCTCAAATTCAATTTCCTTGTAACCTTTAACGCTCTTCTCAATAAGAACCTGGTGAACAGGAGATAGCTTAAATGCATTCATACCGATTTCAACAAGCTCTGTTTCATTGTTAGCAAAACCGCCGCCTGTACCGCCCAAAGTGAAGGCAGGTCGAAGTACAACAGGATAACCAATTCTCTCCGCTGCTTTTTTGGCTTCTTCAAGACTGTATGTAATCTCAGACGGAATAACAGGCTCACCTATTGACTCGCACATTTCCTTGAAAAGCTCTCTGTCTTCAGCTCTTTCAATGCTTTCGCTCGATGTACCGAGAAGCTTTGTACCGCACTCCTTAAGAATTCCCTTTTTTTCAAGCTGCATTGCAAGATTAAGACCCGTCTGACCGCCTATTCCGGGAACGATTGCGTCAGGGCGCTCATAACGAAGAATTTTAGCAATATATTCAAGGGTTAAAGGCTCCATATAAACCTTATCTGCAATTGAAGTATCCGTCATAATTGTAGCAGGGTTCGAGTTGCAAAGTATTACCTCATAGCCCTCCTCTTTAAGCGCAAGGCAAGCCTGAGTGCCTGCATAGTCAAACTCGGCAGCCTGACCGATAACGATAGGTCCCGAGCCGATTATCAATACTTTTTTTACATCAGTTCTTTTTGACATTGTTTTTTCCTCCAAATATATATTAAAGTGATTTATAAACTGTTTTTCCGCTGCAAACCGTCAGCATACATTTACCGAAAGCCTCTGTATTTTCAAAGGGTGTTGCCTTGCCATTTGAAAGGAAGTCATTCGGGTTTATAAGCGTTTTTTCATTAAGCTTCCACACTGTGCAATCATCACCGAAAGGTATATTAAATCTCTTTCTGGGATTTACTGCCAAAAGCTCTATTGCTTTTTCAAGAGAAATTATATTTTTCTTTACAAGATAAGTGTAGATTAACTGAAAAGCCGATTCAATCCCTACTATTCCGAAAGCACTTTTTGAAAGTCCCTTCGACTTTTCCTCAGCGCTGTGCGGAGCGTGGTCAGTAGCTATCATATCAATTGTACCGTCTTGAATGCCTTCAATTAAAGCCATTCGGTCGTCTTTGGAACGCAAAGGCGGATTCATCTTAAACTTACCGTCCTCGCGTAAATCCTCATCGGTTAAAATCAAGTAATGCGGACCTGTTTCGCAGGTTACATTTACACCCTCTGCTTTCGCTCTTCTGATAAGCTCAACGCTTTCCTTACAGGAAATGTGACAAACATGGTAGGCGCAACCTGTTTCTTTGGCGAGTTTTAAATCCCGTTCAATCGGTTTCCATTCACTTTCGGAGCAAATGCCCCTGTGATTATGTGCTTTTGCGTAAGTGCCGTCATGAATATATCCGCCGTGAAGAAGAGAGTTGTCCTCACAGTGCGCGACAATTATTTTGCCGAGTTTTTTTGCTTTCAGCATAGCCTCACGCATAAGCTGTTCGCTCTGAACTCCCCTACCGTCATCGGAAAAAGCTATTACTCTGCCCTCAAGAGCATCCATATCCGAAAGCATTTCTCCCTTTTGTCCTACTGTAATTGCTCCGTAAGGGTAAACATTGATTACAGCATCTTTTTTGATAACCTTAAGCTGTTCTTCTAAATGCTCGGCGCTGTCGGGTACAGGATTTAAGTTCGGCATTGTGCAAACAGCTGTATAACCGCCGTGTGCAGCCGCCAAAGAGCCTGATTTTATTGTCTCTTTATAAGAAAAACCCGGCTCACGAAAATGCACATGCACGTCGCAAAAGCCGGGAAAAATAACACATTCTTTAAAATCCAAGTCGGCAAAATCACCGTTACTAAGCACGGTGTCGGAGAGTTTATCAATCATAACCGTTTTATGTTTTGAAAAATCACGCATTGTTAAGCCCCCAATAAAAATACCTTACCAAAGATTTCGGTAAGGTAAAAGTCATACAAACAGAACCACAGTGCAAGCACTACGGTAGCTTCTATACTCAATCTTGCCGACATCTCTGTATCGAATTAAAGATTTGAATTTATAGAATTATATCATTTTGACAGTTGACTGTCAATAACATTAAAAAATTTTTTTAAGATTTTCTGTAGAGTTACAATAGATGTGAGACTAAAATAGAATAGAAAAAGTGATTGAGAAC